>JABSPG010000109.1:0-6817 GCA_013214445.1 Ekhidna sp.
AGCTTCCAAGTGGAGTAGGTATTGGTAGCATGGGCTTAGATGTAAGAGATTTTGGGCTAAATGCGCGATCATCAAGTTTTAAGAACTTATTTGGTCAAATACAATTGAATATCTCAGACTTTTCTCTAGATCAAGATTCCGTGGTGATTTTGGGAAAGAAGCTGTTAATTCAAGATCAAATGTCTACATGGGGATTTCTTGGGTGGGAGGCAAACGTCCAGCAAGAGAAACAAAGCATTTTGACTAGTCTTGATACGCTCTTAATTGAGGATCTAGAAATTGACAGTGTGTTGGTAGGAAAGTTCGGAACTTTTGAAAAGGCGATCTTTATAAATCCTTCAGTGAATTTTGAGGCCAGTTCTGGGGCAAGTGGAGGAACGCTTGACTTGGGAATAGAGAAGGAAATAATCATTTCAGGTGGAAAAGTTGAGGGCATCCTAGATTCAACAGCAGTAAGTCTAAGCGGTTTAGATGCTGATATATTTGTTGGAGATTCCACCGCTTTTAGGAGTATGGATATTGAAGACATTTCCATTAGCTCAAGAGAGCTGAATCATGCATTAACAGTCGATAGATGGATGTATGATACTTTGGAAAGTAGGATGCATTTCGAAGGCTTACAAGTAACCCCGATAGCGAAAGATAGGTCTGATATGAATCTTTACAATGTTCGGGTTCCTAATATGCAAATAACTGAATTTGAACAATCTAAATTCTTTGATGAGAAGCATTTCTATGCTGATTCTCTTAAGCTGACAACTGCCTTTTTTGAAGTTATTAACAAAAAAAGGGATTCCGTAGCTTCTACATCTCAGACCAATCAAGAAGATCTTACTTTTAATATTCACACAATAGCAATAAGTGATGCAGATCTTAGCTTGAAGAATGTTAGTCAAAGTCTGGACTCCCTTGAAATTATGGGAGTAAACACGACTATATCTGATCTTGATTATCCACAAAAGGGACTTTTTGACAATGGAATACTGTATTCTGATTTCGTGCAGCTAGAGGTAGAGAACTTGTTTCCCTATCTACAAAATGGAGATTCTTTGACTCTAGGAAAGGTGATCTACTCCAGCGATTCTAGTGACTTTTCCTTCAATTCGATAAACTACTCCGATGTTGGTGGAACTAGGAAAATTGAGATTCCTAACTTGATTGTAAAGAGCCTGGACCTAAAGAAACTTGTCCAGAGTACTTCTTTTAAGTTGGATTCGATAATTTTTGAGAATCCTTCAATATATATTCAGCAAGGAGAACAAAGTCAGAAACAAGTATTCACTAAAGATATAGATGTGAATTATTTGGGAATTACTCATATGTCTTTGATAGCGGATGAAATGAGTAACACAAAAAGGTATCAATTACCTGATCTAGATGTTTCCATCAATCGAATGTTTTCGAAAGATACCCTTACACTTAGTGCTTTATTTGAATCAATAGATGGTCTCAGTGTCCATAGCGGAGCTTTTGTTCTTCCACTTGATGACTCCTATAATCTGGATTTTGGAAATATAAATTTCCAGCATCCCCAGAACGAACTAGAGATTGACCAACTTCATATTCATTCCTCGCTCTCTGCACTTGACTACTCCAAGAGGTTAGATTTTCAGAATGATTGGTTTGATGTCTCTGCAGACAAGGTGCGTGTAGCCGATTTCGACTTAAGTGAGTTAGTCGAGGCTGAGAAATACACACCTAGTCAGGTGTCCATAGAAGGTTTAGATGCATTGATTTACAGAGACAAGGAGGTTCCTTTTCCGCAAGATCAAGTACGTGATTTGCCGCAAAGCATGCTTAGGGATCTTGTAACGAAATTTCAAGTAGACACCATTGAACTATCCGGCCGGATCAGGTATCAGGAAAAGCCCGATGATTATGATGATTACGGTGAGATTTCCTTTGATCAGAGTCAAATTCAACTTATCAATGCGAGCAATATCGACTCGAGGGAAAATGCAGTGATGATTTTGAATGGAACGGGGTTTTTGATGGGCAGTGGTAGATTTCAAGTCAATGGTACTTTTGATTTAAACTCCCCGAGCAACACTTTCTCACTGAGCGGGCAAGTGATTGATTTTCCTTTGGACTCCATGAATAGAATGCTTGGTCCTGTAGCTAATGTTAATATCAAAAGTGGCTATGCTAAAGAACTGGATTTTAATTTTCAGGCGGATAACGATCGAGCAAGAGGCGAAATGAGATTCAGGTATAATGATCTAAAGGTTCAGATTCTAAATGTTAAGACGCATGATACTCAAGGATTTGGCCAGGGTATCAAGACCTTTTTTGCCAACACCTTTGTAGTGAAAAACAAGAATCCAAGTTATTTGGTCTTCCTTCGAAGGGGTACGATTTTTAACGAAAGAGACACATCAAGAGCGATTTTCAATTACTGGGGTAAGTCACTACTAAGCGGTGTGGTCAGTAGTATTGGTGTGCATAAATCAGACAAGGCAGAGAAGAGGTTTGACCGGACACAAGCACAGTCAAAGCAAACCAATGAGAACTGAGAACGTTTTTTCACCATGAGATTATTTGTAATTCTCTTAATGCTACTAATCGGTGGAGCTACGGTGGTTTTCGTGCCTGACGAGGCTAAAAAAATAAGTGGTGTAAGCTTGGTTAATCCTCCTAGAAAAATCAACCAGGAAAAGATGGGTGAGGTGAAGCGAATCAACGCTGAATGGGTGGCTGTAATACCATATGGATTTTCAAGGTCAGGTCAACCTGAGGTAACTTTCGATCATTCGCAACAGTGGTGGGGAGAGCAAACTGAAGGCTCCTGCACATTGATTGAATACGCAAAAGTGCACAAACTGAAGGTTATGCTAAAGCCGCATGTCTGGGTTATGGGGGAAGGTTGGACTGGAGATTTTGATTTGAATGAAAGTGAAGATTGGTTGATTTGGGAAAGAGATTTTTCTAAGTACATCCTTCACTATGCCAAAGTCGCAGATTCATTGGATGTGGAGATCATGTGCATTGGAACGGAATATCGAATTCCAGCAAGAGAACGTCCTGAATTTTGGAGAGGATTGATAAAGGAAGTTAGAAAGGTTTATGCTGGGAAAGTCACCTATGCATCTAATTGGGACAACTATGAGAACATTGTTTGGTGGGATGATGTGGATTATATAGGACTGGACGCTTATTTCCCGTTAGCTGAGGGAGTCCATCCTAAAATTGAAGAAATTGAGAGTGGTTGGAGTTTAGTTATTGAAAACCTCAGTTCTTTCGCCAGAAGATGGGATAAGCAGATTCTCTTCACAGAATATGGTTTTCAAAGTGCCAATGGTGCTGCAGGCAAACACTGGGAAGTTGATAAATCGGAGAATAATATCAATGAGCAGTTGCAGGCTGACGCATATGAAGCAACATACCGTTCGCTTATGGATAAGTCTTGGTTCGCAGGAGGATTTCTTTGGAAATGGCATTTTAATGCAAGAAATGGTAGATGGAGAGGTACTGAATGGACTCCACAGAATAAACCAGCAGAAAAGGTAATTGCAAAATGGTATCGTAAAAATCTTTAAATTTCGTCTATTAAAAGCAATGCAATGAGTGAATCAAGAAAAGTAGAAGAGATCCTTTCCGAACTGGGTAGAAAAATTGATCATCTAGTTGAGGAGACAAAGAAGGCGGGAGCAAAAGTATCTGATGATATGGAAGAGCAGATTTCAAAGTTGAAAGCTCAAAAGGAAAAACTAGAGGATGAAATGAGAGATCGTTCCTCTAAGTCAGGAGAAAAATGGGCTGAAGCTAAGGATCATTTGAATGATGCAGCGGCTGCTGTTAATAAGGCAATCGCTTCACTTTTTAAGTAGTTTTCATTCGCCGAGACATCCATAATTTTTGTAGTTCAATGCAAAAACTATCGCTATTGGGATTATATTTTACCAGAAGCTGCATGATAACTTTTTGTTGAAATACTCTAACATGTTCTGAAAAGTAAATCAAAATAGCATTTTATCTAATCACCTCGGAAGGAAAAACCACTAAACTCTCATTGCCTTCTTGGTCTACAGATGCTACACCAAACAGGTAGTTGTCAATAACGATACCCTCTAAAGTATATTGATTGGTGCTGGCAGGCACAAAACGAAAACTATCCCAAGTAGGAGAAGTCGTATCTCTGAAGTACACTTTATAGCCTTTAAGGTCAGGATGATCTACAGCATCCCAAACAAGCGTAGTGGATGGCTTCACGGCACCACCGATTTTGACACCTTTGGGCTCTGGAGGCGCTGATGCAAGTGCCGCCAAGGTTATTGCATTTACCGCAGTTAATTTAGCTGCATATTCAAAATTTACTCCTTCAATGACATCACCGTAATCGATCCCATTTTCGGTTCTTAAATCCTGATGTTGGCGGTTGTAGTTTTCGTGAGCCTCCATGATTCTAACACCCGCAAAGCCAGCGTCGCAAAATGGTCGGTGATGTCCTCCCCTACCAAATCGATCAAGTCGGTAAATCATCATGGGATTCATCTCTGGCATGTAAGTTTTGGTCATAGTATGGACATACCTGGCAAGCTGACGAGAAATGCCGTCTACCTCACCACCATAATATCTTCGCATCCTTTTCTCAAAATCTGAATCCTTAGGATTCGTTGGTTCTGAAAAGATCCTGAAGGTACGATTGTCGATTACCCCATCTACACCCTCAATGTTTCCTATCATATCGTTGTTTAACACTCCAATGATCTCCCAGCCCTCTTCTTTAGCTTTTGCTGCCAAATGTTTTCCTCCATATAAACCTTGTTCCTCTCCGGATAAGCCTACCAAAAGAATGGAGCTTTCAAATTCGTACTTCGAGAGAACTCTTGCAGCCTCAATAACCCCAGCCATGCCAGAGGCATTGTCATTTGCTCCAGGAGAGTCATCAGTATAATTGAGCGGATCAGAAACGCGACTATCAATATCTCCAGCCATTATCACATACCGATTTGGGTACTTAGTACCCTTTTTGATGGCTAGGACATTGACCACCTCAGTATCTTTTGTTATTCTGGTTTTAGCACTTCCCTTCTCTAGGGTCCGATGCATAGAGACTTCTAAACATCCCCCACAATTTTCTGAAATAGCCTCAAACTCAGCTTTTATCCACCTTCGTGCTGCTCCTATTCCTCTCGAATCTGACTTAGTCTCTGACATGGTATGCCGAGTCCCAAAAGAAACAAGCTTCCTAATGTCAGACTCGATACGTGAAGCATCTACCTGTTCAATAATCTGATAAGAAAGCTGAGCACTTGAATTCATAAAAGTGAAAAAGAAAATACAGTAAACTACAACTCGCATGGGACTCTTTTTTAGCTAGGTTAAGTTAACAAATACAGGTTGCCTCTGTTCGTCAGTTTTTGCGATTGATTAGTTTTGCCACCTTGAAAAATATAACCTCATGCCAAACCCTCCTAACTTAGAAAATCTTCAGAATATTTGCTCACAGGTACGACGCGATATTGTTCGAATGGTACATGCTGTAAACTCAGGTCACCCCGGTGGTTCTCTAGGGTGTACCGAATACTTTGTCGCCTTGTACCACCATATAATGGAGTATAGCAACGACTTCAAAATGGATGGAGAAAACGAAGACGTTTTCTTTCTTTCAAATGGCCATATATCTCCAGTTTTCTATAGCACTTTAGCAAGAGCTGGTTTCTTTCCTGTTGCAGAGCTAGCAACATTTAGAAAGATTGATTCGAGGCTTCAAGGTCATCCGGCAACTGAAGAAGGACTACCTGGTATAAGAATAGCTTCTGGCTCTCTGGGGCAAGGTCTATCAGCTGCTATTGGAGTTGCTCTGGCAAAAAAACTAAACGATGATAGCAAGATTGTATATGCTCTGATGGGAGATGGTGAACAGCAAGAGGGTCAGATCTGGGAAGCAGCACTATTCGCAGCTCACAATAAAGTGGATAACCTAATTGCTACCATTGATTACAATAAGCAGCAAATTGATGGTTCCATTGATGATATAAACTCACTTGGAGACGTAAAGGCTAAATATGATTCATTTGGATGGCTAACAATGAGCTGTGATGGAAATGACATGGAAGAGTTAATAAACACCCTGGAATCTGCCAAAGAAAAAACCGGATCGGGTCAACCAATTATGATCATTATGAGTACCGAAATGGGTAAAGGAGTTGATTTTATGGAGGGTACTCACAAGTGGCACGGAGTAGCCCCCAATGACGAACAACTTGCCGATGCACTTAGCCAATTAGAAGAAACATTAGGAGACTATTAATCATCAACAGAATGAACACAAAAATTACATATACAGATAAAAAAGATACCCGTTCTGGATTTGGTGATGGTCTTCTTGAAGCGGCTAAAAACAATCCAAATATTGTAGGTCTTTGCGCCGATCTTACTGGATCACTTAAGATGAATGCCTTTCAAAACGAATTCCCGGAAAGATTCTTTCAAGTAGGTATTGCAGAAGCTAACATGATGGGTATTGCAGCAGGTCTTGCTACGGCTGGAAAGATCCCTTTCACAGGAACATTTGCCAACTTTTCTACAAGCAGAGTCTATGATCAACTCCGTCAAGCAATAGCTTACTCGGAAAAAAACGTAAAGGTATGTGCCTCGCATGCAGGTCTAACCCTTGGAGAAGATGGTGCGACACACCAAGTATTGGAAGATATTGGAATGACAAAGATGCTTCCGAACTTCACTGTAATTAATCCATGCGACTATCATCAGACTAAAGCTCGCGCGCTCCCCCTTGGCCTGGCGCATCAGCCATGGAAAAACAAAGCCCCTATTGCCATAGTGAATAAGCCATATACCGAGAAAGACTAGGGGT
>JABSPG010000109.1:6827-10346 GCA_013214445.1 Ekhidna sp.
AAGCTGCAACCATAGCTATTGCAGATCATCACGGCCCTGTTTACCTCAGGTTTGGTCGTCCAGGATGGCCTATGTTTATGGCAGATCAGCCTTTTGAAATCGGGAAAGCTATTAGTCTAATCGAAGGTACGGACGTTTCCATTTTTGCCACAGGACATATGGTATGGAGAGCCATTGAGGCCGAAGCAATCCTAGCCGAGGAAGGAATATCAGCCGAAATCATCAACATCCACACCATCAAGCCCTTGGATGAACAAGCAATCCTGAAGTCTATTTCAAAAACAAGATGTGCAGTATCTGCCGAAGAACACCAGATTGCTGGTGGACTTGGGGAAAGCATCGCGAACACAATCGTTAGAAATGATCTGGTACCTCAAGAGTTTGTAGCAGTCAATGATCAATTTGGAGAAAGTGGTAAACCTGCTGATCTATTGGACAAATATGGATTGGGTGTTAATGATATAGTTGCTAAAGCGAAAAAAGCCATCAAAAGAAAAGGTTAACTAATCATAACCTGAAGACAAGGCCGGGACAAAATTGTCTCGGCTTTTTTTGTCTTGCATCTTTGCATCATGATATCCAACAGGCAACTTTTTCTCTCACATCTGGCCCAAACATCAGATACTCCACTCATGCTGGAAATTGTATCTGCTGATGGTGTATTCATGGAAGATATAGACGGAAAGAAATACCTTGATTTAATCTCAGGCATTGGAGTATCTAATATTGGCCATAGGCATCCTGCTGTGGTAAATGCGATCAAAAATCAAGTTGATCAGCACTTACATGTCATGGTATATGGTGAATTTGTACAAAGTCCTCAGGTAAAACTGGCGAAAGCAATCACCGATACATTACCAAAAAAACTAAATGCAGTATATCTGTTAAACTCTGGAAGTGAAGCCATTGAGGGAGCAATGAAATTAGCCAAGCGATATACAGGAAAATCTGAATTCGTTGCTTGTAAGAATTCCTATCACGGGTCTTCACATGGTGCCCTGTCTCTTTCCGATAATGAAAACTTCAAGCAAAATTACCGACCCATGCTGCCTGGGGTATCACACGTGCGATTTGGCTGTTCTGACGATCTAGGTCTCATCACAGAAGAAACCGCTGCATTTGTTGTGGAAACTGTCCAGGGAGAGGCTGGCGTAAAAGTAGGATCAAAGTCGTACTGGCAAAAAGTTAGACAAAGATGTGATCAAACTGGCACCATGCTAATTTTAGATGAAATTCAATGTGGATTTGGAAGAACAGGTAATCTATGGGCTTTTGAGCACTATGATTTGGTACCTGATATTCTTGTCAGTGCGAAGGGAATGGGCGGTGGTATGCCTATTGGTTGCTTTATAGCTAATCAAGATGTGATGACGGTTCTTACGAACAATCCTGTGCTTGGACATATTTCCACATTTGGTGGACACCCTGTCTCTGCAGCTGCATCACTAGCCACGCTGGAGACTATACAAGAAGAAAAACTTTTAGAAAGTGTTGAAGAAAAACAAGCACTGTTTAAGAAACTCTTAAAGCATCCAAAAATCAAAGAAGTTCGAAGCATCGGCTTGATGATGGCCATAGAATTTGAATCCTACAATGTATTGAAACCCATCATTGACAAAGCGATTGAACTGGGAGTAGTAACAGATTGGTTTCTTTTTAATGACTATTCTATGAGAATTGCACCACCGTTGATCATCTCTCAAGAAGAAATAAAAGATGCTTGCCAAATTATTTTGCAAGCAATTGACGAAGCATCCAATTAGCATAAGTGAAAGAACAAACCAGTGCTATTAAAATGAAGTAAATGACTGCATTGCTACAGTCACCTTTTTTTCTTTTTCTGAATAATAACTCTAATGTTTTTTCTAATAAACTTAGCCCACAAAAAATACAAAACACACTACCATGCATGCAGTAGAAAAGATTAGCAAGACAGCAGAGTTTCTTAGAGAAAGAGGCTTTGACAAACCCGAAATCGGAATCATTCTTGGGACAGGATTAGGAGTACTTGCCGATGATATTGAAATCGAGCAAGAATTGGTTTATTCCAATATTCCAAACTTCCCTATTGCAACCGTCGAATTTCACAAAGGCAAACTCCTTTTTGGCACACTCGGAGGAAAAAAAGTAGTAGCCATGCAAGGAAGATTTCACTATTATGAAGGTCATACAATGGAACAGGTAGTGTTTCCTGTCAGAGTAATGAAGGAACTTGGAATCAGTAAGCTGATCATTTCAAACGCTGGAGGATGCATGAATCTAGATTGGAAAAAGGGAGAGTTAATGCTTATTGATGACCATATTAATCTACAGCCAGACAATCCACTTAGAGGCCATGAAGCCAGTGCTTTCGGCCCTATTTTCACCGACATGAGTCAACCATATGACGCTGAAATAAATGGGTATCTAGAAGAGATTGCCAAAAGCAACAATATTGTCCTCAACAAAGGGGTTTACGTGTCGGTTACTGGTCCCAGCTTAGAAACTAGAGCGGAATACCGATTTCTACGAATGATCGGTGCGGACGTAGTTGGCATGAGCACGGTCCCTGAAGTCATCGCTGCAAATCAGATGGGATTACCTGTATCTGCTATCTCTGTACTAACCGACTTCTGTGATCCAGATCATCTAGAACCAATAAATATTGATGATATCATCGCTACGGCGAAAGCTGCAGAAAAAGACCTGGTAGTACTAATCAAGAATCTGCTAGAAAAAATATAGGATGATCTAACCTTCTTGAAAGACTACTTCACCGATTGATAGGAAGAGAAAAGCGTCATAAGATTCTGACGCTTTTCAAATATTATTTGAACGCTGGTATACCTGTAATATCAGCACCTAAGATCAAAAGATGAATATCATGAGTTCCTTCATAGGTCACAACAGATTCTAGGTTCATCATATGCCGCATCATGGGGTACTCCCCTGTAATACCCATTCCGCCATGTATTTGTCTAGCTTCCCTTGCAATATTGAGTGCTACTTCTACACTATTTCTTTTAGCCATAGAAATCTGAGAAGTGCTTGCCTTACCTTCTTCCATCATCTTCCCTAGCTTCCAGTTCAGTAATTGTGCTTTAGTAATTTCAGTCAACATCTCAGCAAGTTTCTTCTGAACAAGCTGGAATGCTCCAATGGGTTTTCCAAACTGCTCTCGTTCAAGCGAGTACCTCCTTGCAGAATCATAACAATCCATGGCAGCTCCAATAGCACCCCAAGCAATACCATATCTTGCCTTATCTAAGCACCCCATTGGTCCGCCTAAACCATTCTTACCTGGAAGAAGGTTTTCCTTAGGTACTTTCACATCGCTAAATACCAATTCCCCAGTACATGAAGCCCTAAGTGACCACTTACCATGAGTTTCAGGAGTCGTAAATCCTTCCATTCCTCTTTCCACGATAAGCCCATGTATTCTCCCCTCTTCATTCTTTGCCCATACAACAGCAATATCTGCCTTTGGCGAATTAGAAATCCACATTTTTGCTCCATTCAAGAGGTAATGATCACCCATAT
>JABSPG010000011.1:0-10300 GCA_013214445.1 Ekhidna sp.
ACCAGATACACCATCAGCTATTGCAAATAGGGCCGCTTGTTGAGCCGCAGTTCTGTTAGCATCTTGCTGATCTTCCCATGTAAGGTCTCCATCTTCAAACATCTCACGAACAGCATTTTCAACTTGCATGTCGTTATAACTGTGATAAGCACCTCCAGCAATAGCACCTCCAACAGTGCCAATGAGAGGAACACCTGAAGCTGTACCAAGAGCTGCACCCGTTGCAATTCCTGGAGCCATTTTAGCGAATTCACCTGTAACTTGTTTACCTAGACCTGTTAGGAAATTATCTTGTTCAGGATTATTGAAATATAGGTCTGAAGCAGCTTTACTTCGAACCAATTCATAAGTTAGTCTGCGACGTAACTCTGGATCTTGTGTGTTTTGCAACATGTCGTAATAACGACGAGCTTCGTTCTGTTTCGAGATACCATCTTGAATATCTCCCAACATTGCAAGAATTCCCGTATTGTCTTCATAATCTACAGGATTCTCATATTCACGTAGTTGATCTTCAGATACGCTATCGAGATAATTTACAGTTCTCCCATCTGATGTTTGTGTTTGTTTCAGTTGTTCCCCAGAATCAATACGTGACAAAACATTCTGAATCTGTTCTTCAGTTGCATATGCAGGGAATCTATACGTTTTCCCGTTGTGTTCACGTGTAATTTTCTCTAGTGGATTGTTCATATTATCGACGATATCCACCAGTAAGCATAAAATCAGACATTGTCATTCCGTCTTCAGGTGTAGGATCACGATCTGGTTGTTTATTCATTTCTATCATCTTAGACAGCCATGAAGGTACTTCAGGTTCTTCAATTGCAGGTTTATCAAGGAGAACATCAATAGGACCAGCAGAATCACCCATAAGAGCAGCGATAGCTGAACTGTTTCCTGTATATGTTGAGGCAAGACCTGCTTGAGCTTTTTCAATACGATCAATTGCCGTGTTATACATATCTTTCGTTCTCGCGTCCATACGGCTAGGATCGAAATTACCTAGATCATCAACAAACGCACCCTGAAGTTGTTCAATAATTCTGCGGTTCTGGTTGAGAGCAATTTCATACCCTTTAGCTTCGTTTTGACGTGCATAACGTTCTTCATTAACACCGAGTTCACGTTCACGTAAAGCTCTCGCACGCGCTTTATCAGCTAGTTGTTCATTTCTATATGCGTCATTTGCAGCATCACGTTCAGCTTGTCTTTGGTCAGCAAGTACATCACGACCTCTACGATATTCACGTTCTTCTTGTGCAATAGCTTCCTGACGTGCCCTTTGCTTACGTGTGTCTTGTTCTGAAATGAAGTTAGCTAGACCATCACCAACAGAATCTCCTGAAAGTAGATTAATACCTAGACGTGTCAAAGGATTTTCGAAGTACGATTCGAATTTAGACATTTTAGGTTCGTCATACGATGCAATACCGAGAACCGCGTCTGAACGATCTTTATCTTCTTCTGTAATCAATCCACCGTCTTTTTTACCTGCAAGAGACACTGTACCAATACCATTAGCATTGAAGAAATCATTGCCAATACCTGTTGCACTGATGTTAGCTGTAGGAGCTGATCCACCACCGGTTGCTGTTGACAATCCTCCCATAACAGCCATTGGATTCCCTGTAAATGCACCAGCTGCCATAGAACCTACACCCAGAGCAATTTGAAGAGGATTCGGTGAATTTTTCTGTGTTGTTTCGGATGTTGTATCAAAAATTTGAGTAGGGTATTGGTAACCAAGTTGGGACAAGTTGATCATATCTTCACGACCCTGGTTACGTTCCTGATTGAACTCAGAGAAATCAAAATCACGTTCCATTTGATCGAGTGTACGAGTTACAGTCCCTGCATTAATAAGGTCTTGATTATCTTGACGATATAGATTAAATGCTTGAAGCCCGCCTTGAAGATTCATATTAGTATCTTCGTAGAATCTATCCATACCCTGGTTAAACGAAGCTTGACGTTGAGCAGCCATCATGTCACCAATACGATCTTCTGTCTCTGCTCTTAGACGTGCTTCAGCAAGGACCTGACCAGAACCTCCAAAAGAACCTTTGTTAGCAGTTTGTGAAGCAAGAGCAGCAGAATTTTCCTCGTAACGTTCTTGAAGATCACCAATAGTACGCTCTAAAACAGCTTCGTCATACGGGTTCATAAAACGTGCAAGATTCTCAGATGTAGGACCTTCAGCAAGATTCCCAAAGCCCATACCTAGGAGAGTTTCTGCATCACCTGCAAAGTCTCTACGCTCAGCTCCTGAGAAGATTCTATCAAATGCTGTTTGTTCACCTTCAGAAAGACCCGCAATACGTTGTCCGTCATACGCCTGGAATTCTCCGTTGAATGCTTCAGGGAGACGTTTAACAATATCATCTAGTAATGCTTGATATCCTGGATCAACATCTACTGTATTTTTCTGTGTCGTTTTGTTTTTACTAGCCAAGAATTCTTCCTCTCGTAACAAGTCCGCTGTTTCTATTATAGTCGAAAACTTCCAAATAGAACTGTGTCCCGTTTAGCTTAGCTTTTTCTTTACATTTTTGTAACAATTGTTTACGAAGTTTTAGTGAATTATAGTCTGGATGTACCCAAAAGAGAAGATTAGAAAGAAAACAATCATCATTCCACCAATTTTCAAATTTTGTAAAAATAACACCACCGATGATTTTATCTTCTATTTCAAGGACATAACCACCATTGTTACTGATGTCTTCAAACAAATGAAATAGAATATCTTGCGCATTAAATCCTCGATTTATTACATCCCATAGATATTGAGTATCATGGATAATTTTTACAATATCGTGCGTATGAACTTTTCGAAGTTTAGGTTCCGATTTGCTTTCGGATTTTTGCAATCCACTCATCTAAAATTTGACCTCCTGATTCGTTATCACCCTCACCTAACCACGTAACTACGTCTTCAGGAATCATATATTCTCCACGAGAAGCTTTAATAACTGTATCGTCTGCTCGACCTTTATTTTCAGATTGTAGAAGTTGTGTTAGAGGGTCCATAGCAGCATTATACCACTATTTCTTTGTCACGATGACTTCTAGTCTTGCGTAGTACCATTGGTCACCAGAACCTTCAGCAGAGGGTCTTAAAGTAATCCGGGTGTTGCCGTTTTGTCCTTCAAGAAGAAAATAATTACGATAGAAACGTTTGTTTGATGGAACACTTGAATAATTAATTTTATCAAAATTTACTGTTGGTATGTTTAAACCTTGCGTAAAATCTCCTGCTTTCCATTCAATATCGTGTTGCGTGTCTGCATACCGAATATAAGTATTAACTTCAACAAAGTCATTAATATTTAAACTTGGAATTTGAACTTCCACTTTGTTATTTCGATACGTTGTACCTGAAAAACTATCTGTTCCTAGCTCATCTACATAAGATTCTGTAATAGCACCTCGCTGGATTTTATTCCCAATAATAGCTTCAGTGGCAATCAACGTGTCTACGTCAAGAGTACCAGCGGTGATAATATCTGCGTTCAGTTCAATAGCTGAAGTCGATCCATCGTCAACCAATCGAATAGACGACAATCTACCATTTCCATCAATTTGAATTGTGTATGAAGCTGAAAGGTTTGTTTCAAGAGACCCTAGGTCATTTTCTACCTGTGTTACTCGTGTATTTGCCAGCGTTGTCACAGAAGCATTTACGTCACCGATTTGAGATGTAAGTGTTTGACCCGCCGCGGAAAGGGCTTCAAGAGTTCCCCCAAGAGCACCTTCAACACGTGTTTCAAGTGTTTGATCTAAATTAGCAGCGGCGGTGATGGCATCAGCTTCAGCTTGGTTAATATCAGCACCTAAATCAGAACGAATGGCTCCTTCGCGAGTGTTAGTATAATTCGTAGCATTCGTACCTGCTGTGTTAATAGCATCGGTTTCGGCCTGACTGATTTGACCTGTAAGTGTACTTGAGAGACTTGTAAGATCACTAGCTGTTGTGTAATCACCTTCAATGGTTGATACAGTAGTTTGAACATTTTCAACTGTTGAATTTAAATTAGAAAACGTAGGGTCTTCGGAGTCTAGGGCATATTGGATAGTTGCTCGTGCAATTTCAACACCTTGGCCGTTTGTTCCTGTAGAGAAAATGCCTAGAACATCCCCACCACCAGAAATTGCAATTGGAACATCGTAATAGAATGTGTAAAATTGCCAAGAACCTGTTAAATTAGACGATCCAGCCAAAAGACCCGAATTACCATTATCCGCTGTCGAATACACTACTGCAAACGTAGTAGAAGGGTCAAGGCTAGGTTGTTTAGCAAGAACGTCGATACGAATACGTTTACCCATGAAATTGAGAGCAGTGTCTCTAGGAATACCTACGTAATAACCGTTCGTGTTACCAGTAGTATCAGGAGTTACAGATGAAACATTTCTAACAGTTACAACACCTGCCTGTCCGAAAACGTTTGCTCTAAATTCTGATGTTGCAGCTGAACCTGTCGTACCTACATCAAGCGCATCATATACAACAGTAAACTGACTCCCTGTTTCTTGAAGAGTTGTTACGTCAGCTTCTAGAGTATCTACACGAGTCGATGCTGCATACTGATTAGGTAAATCTGCAATAGTACTCTCGTTTGTTTCTGCAATACCTCGTACAGAAGTAACTTCTTGTGTAAGCGTATCCAAGTTTCCAACAGTAGTCGTCAACAGATTATTTGTATTAGTAATATCTGTAATATCAGTAACTTCAATAGATGCCACACGAATAGTAACCCCCGGAGATGGATCAGCACTACTCATCCGCAAACCAAATCTAGCATATACAGCATCAGTGAATGATGAATAATCTGCTGTACCTAGTGGTCCGTAAGTACCTTCAAGAACTTTTACTCCCGTTGTTGTATAGTCTGTACTTGTTCCGAAAGTACTGCCTGTAAGTCCTGTACCTGTTCCATCTAATACCCAACCTCCAAGAGAAATATCGGCAACACCATCTGTTGGAAGAGACACAATTTTAAAAATTACGCGAACTTTAAATGTAGGAGTTTCAGTAACAGGGATTAAAGGTCTGTGCAATAGACGTGTACCAGAAGCTGTCCAGGTTTGTTCGATAGATGTGCCAATATCAGGATCGTTTATAATTGGACCCGAAGCCGCAGGAACATTCTCTGGAAGTCCGTAGCGCTCTGGCGTGAATTGTTCAAGGTTATTTAAAGTACTGGGAACAAGTGTTGTAGATGTTCCGATAGCAATAGATTCTAAAGAATCAACACGAGAAGCTTCGGCCTTATCATTTTCAAGAGACACAGTAGCCGCGAGCGCATCGTCAACATCTGACCTAAGGTCTACAACCGTTGTGTTTACAAGAGGATTTAGCGTGTCGTTAATTGATGTTACATCTGTTTGAATCGCATTGATATCTGTAATATCATCAATTTCAAAAGAAGCTACACGAACAATAACACCGCCCGTACTACTTTCACTTGTATCTAAACGAAAACCAAAGCGGTAAATATCAGCTAGGTTTGCACTAGGGAACGTCGTTGTAAGCCCTGTTGAACCTGAAGGACCAATTGTAGATTCAAGCGTATAGACACCTGTTGACGTGTACTCTGTACTTGGGAAAAATCTTGTTGAATTTGTTTTTTCAGTATAATCACCTTCCATACCCGCTGCGACAAATCCGAAACGTACATTAGCATCCGAAGGCATACTTACAATTCTGAACGTGCAACGCAGCCTGTATTTTCGTGTTGTTGGAAATGTTGGGATTACACCCTTCGTCATAATGTTCGTTCCAACGGTAGTCCAGTTTAATTCAGCGCAAGCACCAAGCTCATTATCTGTGACAACAGTAGCAGTTACATCAGAGAGAGATGAAGGATTTCCGAAACGACTATTGCTGAACTGAGAGAGTACAGATGCTCGGCTTGGGAAGATATATGAAGTAGATTCTGTTAGACCAGCTTGAATACTTGTTACAAGAGATGCTTCGGCTTTTTCGTTTTCAAGATCAGAAATTGCACCAGCAAATGTTTGTACTTGAGAGTTTGCAGCAATAGCAATAGACTGGTTCTCAATACGAATCTCCGCAATCTCGATATCAAAACCGGCAGGTTCAGACGAAATAAGACGAAGGCCTCCACGGAATTGAACACCTGAGGCTGGAAAATCTACGTTACCGCTTGGACCAAATGTCCCTGCAAGGGTCTTAACACCTGTTGTTGTGAAAGATGAAGCTGCAATGTCAATTTCTTCAAGATGGTTACCGTTCTGATCAAGAATAGACGCTGTGAAAGCTAAGACAACAGTACCATCCGCCGGGAGATTAGTTACACGGAAAAGAGCGTAGCAACGGTATGTTTGACCACCTCTAATATTTGCTGTGCCTCTTGTGTAATGTTTGTCACCAATGTTAGACCAGTTATATAGAACAGTTTCACCTAGGTTAGAATCGATTTGGACTGTTCCATTAGCACTTAATGTTGAATCAGGACCCCCTGCGGCGACAGTATTCACAAACTCATCAAGAAGAGACGCTCTATATGGAAGGTTTGACGAGTAATTTCTGTTAGCTCTAGTTTCAATCGTATCTACACGACTAGCGTCCGCTTTACCAGTTTGAAGATTTCCTGTAGCTGTTTCAACAGTTTCAACACGACCCTCAACTTGAGCAATAGACGGAATATCTTCAGCATTGGCACTTAGTTCAATAGTAGCTCGTGCAACTAGAATACCTGTGGTATCACCACTATCTACAAAAATTCCGAAGAAGTCTCCGTTGAATACTCCAACACTGTTTGGAGCAACATCATAATAGAAGGTATACCATCTCCAAGTAGAATCAACAGGAATAGTACCACTCGATGTACTTAAGAGACCCGAATTACCAGCGTCCGCTGTCGAATAAACTACGGCAAAACTGGATGCAGGATTTGTAGGAGCAGCCCGAGCAAGTACCGCCATTCTAATTTTACGGTCAGCAAAGTTAATAGCAATGTCCTGAGGAACATTTAACCAAGCCCCTGATGTATTACCAGTAGTATCGACAGACGAAACGTCACCAGATTGTCTGATCTCAAGAACATTGGAACCGAAATAGTTTTCAGAAGTTTGTGTAACAGTAACACTTGAACCTACATTCACATCAGAAAGTTCGTCGTACTGTTGAAAAAATCCGAGACCTTGTTGTTGAATTTCAGTAAGATTGACTTCTAGTTCGTCTACTCGTGTCGCTTCTGCGTAAGTATTAGGAATATCAACAAGTGTTGCATCAATAGAATTAATAGCTGCTTCGATTGTTTGACCTTGAAAGCGGAAATTGTCAAAACGACCTTCAATGTCTGTAATATCATCTTCTGTAATAGTTACTCGTCCATTAAGACCAACAATATCGTCCCTAGCTTGGTTTGCTACACTTGAGATACCATTAACAACTTCAACGGATGCTTTACCTGTTTCAAGGTCTGCGACTGCTTCAATTGTTTCATCGTAAAACGTTTCAAGAGTTTTTGAAGATTGGCTGACTGTATCTAGACGACCTTCAATAGTAACAACGTCACCTTCGGTAGTTATAAGTCTTCCATCAATACCAATAATATCTGTTTCAGCAGTTCCTACTCTGTTTGTCAGGTTTGTAATAACTGTCGTCGTTGCGACGTTACCATTCAAATTAGAAATAAAGTTTTGTGTCTGAGTGAAAAACGCTTCAATGTTTGTTCCAGAGGCATTAACAGAATCTAATCGACCACGTTCAGTAGCAATAGCATCTGTATTACCTTGGATATTGATACCATCAGAAATAATAGCTAGGCGGTTTGTTTCAGCTTGTGTGCCGATTGTATTGACAACAGAAAGATCCGCTTTACCTGTTTCAAGATTAGAAATCCCAGTTACTGTGTTATTAGCAAATGTCGCTAGATCAATATTTTCCGTCGTTAGATTATTAATCGTACCGTTAATTGTATCAATACGACCTCTCTCAATGACAAGTTCACCATCAAGTTCACCGATATCAGTTGTTGCTTGGTTTACATCTGTACGAAGATCATCAGTTACTGTAATAGTTGCGTATGTACCAGGAAGGCTTGACTCAAGCGTATTGTAATTGGTAAGGAATGTTTCGAGATTAATTCCACTTGAGTTGATATTATTAACACGACCAGTAAGGGTAGAAACGTTATCAGTATTTGTCTGTAAAGTACCTGTAAGTGTACCGATAGCTGTTGTATTATCACCGACAGTAGTACTTAGTGTGTTGAAATTAGTAAGTTGTGCATATGTCCCATCAAGGCTTGAAATAGCTGTTGTTGTATCGTCAAAGAATGTTTCAATTGTCGTACCGCTTGAATTAATATTGTCGATACGATCTGTAATAGTAGAAATACCTGTAACAGCACCATCAGCAGTTGTTTGAGCAGTTTGGACGTCTGTACCAAGTTGATTAACTACTGAAACTTCAGCTTTATCTGTAGCAAGACTTGCAAGAGTTGACTTAGCAGATGTAACAAAAGCTTCAATCGTCGTGTTCGGAACGGCAGAATCTACGTTATCTAGACGTGAGCGAAGTTGTTCAATTTGAGCAGAAGTTGTTGTTCCTCCAGCGCCTAAAGTTGACAAAGTTTGATTTGTCTGAGTAACAAAAGAAACAAGTGAAATACCATCACCAACAACATCATCAATTGTAGATTGAATAGATGTAACCTGAGAGGCGCTGGCGTAGTTGGTATCAAGGTTCGCAATGACTGTATTCGTCGTACCTACAAAGGCTTCAAAAGTACTTCCTGTCCCATTGGCATCGTTCAATCTAGCTGCAATAGCATCTGTTTGAGTAACAAGTTCACCATTAGCCGTAGAAATACGATTAATCTCTTTAGTAATAGTTACACGATCTCTAAATAGCTTCTCAACGTTCTGGAAGGCTACTTCAAGGTATTTACGAAGAGTGTCGTCTAGGTCTTTAGGTGGAACTGGAAGTGAGGTACGATTAACCATTACCTTCTCCCTGAACGTTTAATCCTGAGTTTACTTTTACCCAATTTATAGTCAAAATCGATTCCTTCTGACTCATATTTTATACTAATTGTACGGGCTCTAAGGCGAAAATCTTCATATCGCTTACCGACAGGAATCTCAAATGGACCTTTAATAATCTGCTCTGTGTGTTGAGGATATTCTTTACCTGTAAGTGTTACAGACATTGACCCTACAAAATTATTAATATCAGGAATAAATCTATCGCAGAACTGAAGTTCGTCACCATTTTCGATATCAAAGTCAGCAGATTCAATCCATGAGTACATAGCCTCACCGTTAGCATTCAGTCCAACTTCGTGTTCATAGACAACACCTGAAGCATCGCAACCAATTGGATTAGGGAAAATCTCATTGTTAACCCAAGCTGTTCGATCTAGTGTGCCGTCGTACCAGACTTTTTCGATATAGTTGTAGACAATGTAACGATTGTTCTCTTGAGAACCTTCGGCTGGATAGAACCACCAGATTTCGTTGAACTGTGTATTGATCCCTGCATAGACTTTTTCTTTTTGAACTCTGTTGATACTTTCTTTATTTCCTGGTTCAAAAAGAGCTTCGTCTAGAGACGTTCGAATTTTCTCAACAGCTGCCCCTGCGTATCTGTAAAACGCGTCTGTACCCATCCAAAACACTTCGCCGTCAATTTCGATATGACCGTGAGGACTAATAATCCCACAAGAGCTACCAATATTACTAAAATCAAAAACGTCCGTATCGCCAGTTGTATCCATAAAGAAACAGTCTGTATCGGACCATAGGAGTGAACCTGTTCTGACATTACGTCCTCCAATAAGTTTAGAACCGCCCTGAAGAAGTTTAAAACCTGCAATTGAGTTTTCTGCAACAGGGTCCCATTGGTTGTAATTCTCCGCGTTACTCCAACGAACGAGCATTGGGTTATAAACAGCATCAAGGCCTGTACATCCAAGAGCGATAAGAAAGGGTGTAGGTGAGTGAATAAGAAGGGTCGTTACTTGAGCAGGTGCATTACCAATAGCCGTAGCATCTCCACCTACAGAACGATCCCAAAAAATAGGCTGTTGTCCTGAGAAACACGCAATAAGGTCTTCACCAAAGTTATCAATTGACCAATTAGAAAGAGGAATAAGGCCCGCTGATGATGTGTCTCCTTGGCCAAACAAACCTGAACCAAATGTCCCTGAACCCCAACCACGAGAAAATGAGTTACTAGTAGGACCTGTTGTAAATCCTGTAGGTGAAATGTCTGACCACGATGCGTCTTCTAGTACAAAAAGACCTTGTTCAGTACCTAATGCAA
>JABSPG010000011.1:10310-28160 GCA_013214445.1 Ekhidna sp.
TTAACTGTCCCTGAGGCGTCCAAAGGTGTCCAGCCACCTATCTTCTTAGGTCTACCGTCTCTGAAACGTACTTTATCTCCATCCACATAACGCCCTTCAGACTCATATGACGTGAGATTCTTGTAGATTCCTGGAATAATATCAAGTGGAATCTGTTGTTTCAACTTAGACTCCTTTGTATTGAATAAACATCAACGTGTAATAGGGTGGGGTAACTGTTACGTTGTGATTATGGGCGCCTGCATCCATCGAATATGTGTGAGAGTGTCCTTGACCACCTCCAGTAGCTGATGTACGACCAAGTGTAGGTTCAGATGTTGCAGCACTGAGAACATATTGGTCGTTATTACCTGAAATACTGACTTCACGAGCTACTTGGTTTGATCCTGTGAGTCCACCAAATACTGTTGATACAAAGTTAGAAATCGAGAAGTGTCTATGTGACGGAATCTCGGCTTCTGTTAGTGTGTGCTCTGCTGTAGTGCCAGTTGCTGTGACGGTAGCATCGTTTGTAGTGGCTGTTGTAGAACCGCCTGTTTGATTAGCTCCTGCTTCGTTACTTCCTTGGATAAAACGTCCTCTAAGGTCTGGAGTATTATTTGTGCCATCACATACATACCAACCAAACGGAAGAGCTGCCTCTGATCCTGAGAACATACGAATTTCGTTTACAATCGCCGTATTTTCTGGAATGATAAGTTCTTCAACACCATCTGATGTAACAAAAACCATACGTGTTCTATTATCGGTAATTGATACAGTATTTACACCACCTCCACCTTGAATTGTCAGTGTGAATGAGTTAAATGTAACTGTGTTACGAACAGCAAAAACACCCCGGAACGTCGAAGGGAAAATAACAGCTTTCGAAGCAACCAAAGACCCTGTAAATTTATACATACAAGACTCTGTTTGAGCGGCAGCGGTATCACTTGTTGTCAACGTGTTATTCAGAGGGCTAGATACATCAAGAACAAGCTCTCGACTCAATCTAAAGTCCAACTTATCCATATTTGTATTGACAGTTTCACCCCAGACGTTATTCTGAGAAAAGTCTGAAGGTTTTTCTAGTCTGATTCCTGTTGTGTATGCACTAGCCATATGTCTTAATTATCCCTGTGTATTAATTGTACCATCTTGATGAGCTGTCGCTACATCCTGGTCTTCTTTGTCCATAGTACGCATATGACTTTGTAACAGGACAGCATAGTCTTGTTCTGCTTGATTGTATTCCAGATCATCCTTTGTGAACTTTGCAATTTCCGAGATAACAGCTGTAAAAAGAAGATTAGGAAGCTTGGTAAGAAGCACGTTTGTTGGATTGTCAGTGCTTAGTCTCTCTGGACGTCTTGCGTAATCAATTCTTGTAGCTGTAATTTGAGATGTTGTAGCAGCAGGTGCAAAAAAGATAGTTCTAGGATCACCTTCTTCATATGAATAATATTTAGGTACGTTCTGAGCTGTTGTATTCTCAAGATATTCATGAATAAACGACATATCTACACGAATTAGTTTTTTATATGTATTTGGACGTGTCTCAACCCAGACGTTGTTGAAATACAGAAAATCATCAGGATCAATTGTTGTTTTGCCCTTATAGTATTCGTAAACTGAGCTAGATTGTCCTGTGTAGGCTCCGTTAGCGTCAAATTCAGCTACAAATCGTCTATCGTCATCCTCTAAAGTACGAGTATCAACAACGTCAATACGCTCGTAACCAGCATCATGGGCCACACGAGTTTCAGCAAGAAAAACAGCCGTTGGAAGATAGTTCTCAACATCCGTAGAGAAGTTTTCCATCCGACTTTTAACATTGGATGTTAGCTCTGTATATGTTCTCATTCGTCATCATCCTCGGGAATTCCGTTAAAATCGTTATAGAAATCTGGATAAGGGTTGGGATCATCATATGGACGTGGTTTACCCTCATTCGGATTTGCTCGTGCAGGGTAGTTTCTAGGATCGTATTGAGACCTGTTATAGATACCATCACTTGCTTTTTTAGATACTTGTAGACCAGTACCAGGTTCAATTGTAAGTTGACTCACATGAACTCGATCACCTGTACGTTGGCAATAACCTCTCTTCAAACGTCTAGGAACACGTCTTACCATCTACGCTGTCTCCCTGGTCTAATAAAGATTGAAGAACGGTCTCTGTCAGCGTCTAAGGCGTTTTCTTTTAAATCAAGCCATGAGTCTTTTGCAGCTTGCTTGCTTGGAAGATCGATGTCTGGATTACGCATTGCTAATCGATACGTGAGTCCCGCAATAATAGCAGGCAAATAAATGGAACGAACAGACAAAGTATCGTCATAGTTCTGAGTTTCTGTAGGTTCAACGTCCACGAACGCTCTATACGTATATGTTTTGTCAGGAACTGGGTGAAAACGGATGGTCGTTGCATTTAGGTCTTTGTGGGTAGCAAATTGGGTAGGACGACCTGTCTGATTCGTAATATTAAACTGGTTGAAAGTAGCTAAATCCACTTGATTAAGAGACAAAGCAATGTTATCTGTGCTATCGACAATATCCCAAACGTCTCGAATATCTGAGTCAAAAGTATGAATTTGAGTGCTTGATGTAAACGTAATTTCACGTACTAAACTAAGAGGAACACCATCGTTAACCAGCTCAATCATTGTAAGTTCCAGATCAAGCTTAGCTTTTCGTAATTTATCACCAGTGTATGGACCTCCTCCAATAGCATCGGAAGCTTGTTCAATAATCTGGTCAACTGTGAGTGTTAGAGGATTCGCCATATGTGTATTTTAACATAGAAAAACCCCCAGCCGAAGCCAGGGGTTCACTCTACGAGGGAAAGGAGGTGAAAAACCCCGTAGATTACCCTTGTGATCCGTAGATAGCGCGTGGGTCAACCCAACCAAAGCCATAACGCTCACGAGCGAAGTACGCAAAAGTACCACGACTTGGGTCAAAGTCATCACGAGTCTGAAGAGCAGTACGTGTGTACATAATTGGACCGTTAGGAATATCTGTACGGATGAACCAAGCACTGTCGTCCAGAAGACGATTACACTCAGTAACATTGTTGAACAGACCTTCTTGGCCAAGTACGTTTGTCACGTTGCTATTAGAGACGTTTTCTGTTCCTGCTACGTTCTGAATTGGAGTCGTAGAAAGATCAGATTTCAGAATCTCATGTGTCTTGTAGTAAAGACCTGTTGGGATGATCAGCTGAGTTGGTCTTGCACCTGTAAAGTTACCACGGTCATCTTTCTGACGAGTGATACGAATACGTGCAGACTGAAGAGCTGTTTCTGAAAGTTCACCTGTAAGCAAGTTAGAGAACGGAGTTCCTGCACCAGCCATTGTTGGGTGATCAGAAGCAATCATCGGTTTACCCTGAGGGCCTGTTTGGTCTGTACTAAACGCAAGGTTATAAACGTTCGCAGCACGAGTCTGCTTGGTTTGAGCCATAGCACGGCCTAGACCTTGTGCACGAATCTGGGAGTTGTTCTCATAGAGATCATCTTCCATAGCTTCTTCAGTAACAGCAAAACCGAGTGCCACTGTTGGGAAGCTGAAGCGTGCTTTATACAATTCAATGTGACCGTCCATGCGGATAGCTTGACCTTCTTCTTTAGTGAAGGCTTCGCCGAATCCACCTGTCATCAGGATTTCTTCGTCACGTTTGGTTGAAGTGCGCAGCTCGAACATCTTTGAGTGATCTTCTGGGATAGCTGCATAGTTTTGGTTAAGAACCGCATCAAGTCCGGGAACTAGCTGATTCTTAAATGTTTCGCGTGAAAGAACTGTAGACATTATTTAAATACCCTTTCCTATTAGCTCGTTACCGTTGCGACAGCGAGATCAGCGACTTGTTTGTTATTGAAGTGTTGATACTCAAATTGAACAGCAACAATAGCACCTGGAGTACCGATAGCATTCACAAGACCATTATCATCCGTAATGTTTGTAGTTGAATACGCTACATCAGTGTTATTGATACGTGGAGCTTCAACAATACGAAGAATACCACCTGCTGTTGTACGGTTTGTGAAGGTTGTTACAGGTACTGTTCCTGTGTGAGTTACTGTTGCACCATTAGCTTCTGTGTCGTTATCTGTAAGTTGTACAAGGTCACCAACCATTGCTTGGCTGAAAGACTCACCGTCGATGAGTTTAACTGCGTAAACAAGAGTCGGATCAATATATACACGAACACCAACACCTGCGCCAGCTACAAAGTCAATACCTTGGTAATGCTCTGTTGCACCAGCTGTAACGTTAGAAGCAATGTTACGAGTGTTGACAGGACGACCATCCGCAGTTGGATAGAAAAGACCAGCAACAACACCGAGAGCTACTTCTTCGGCATCTTTTTCAGTAACAGGTGTAACAAGACCTGCTGTTGTAAGTTTTACGACCTGACCAGCAAAGAGTTCTACACCAGTTGCCGCCTGGAAGGTTTCAGTTGGGAAAGAATGATTCATGCCTGTAGTTGAAGCGATTGGCTGAAGCCCTTTCCAATATTGGATTGTCATATGTTAGACTCCCTATAAGTTAATCCAAAAGTTAGTCCTCAATCTACGGGCATCTGTTCTAGGACTCATTGAAAACAGACTCGTCTTTTACTATAATACCATCATTAGCATCTGAAGCCGTATAATTTGACATGTATTGTCTTGAAGATTGAAGAGCTTGGGTCTCAAGGTATCTTTGTTTAGCTCTCCAGATATCCATAGGCAGCGCTGCAAGTACGAGTTGACCTCTTCTAATCATCTTATCTGATGCTGTTTTCTGACGTGCTCCTGAAAGGAATGGGTTAACACCAGAACCTGCATAATCATTAGCTGGTAGATCATCCGTTGTTACTGGTCGCCATCCTTCAGAGAACACCTTATTCAAGTTTTCTTGATCTGGCGTAACACCGTCGAGCCGGTAATACCTGATAAAATTCAACTTAACATCTTGTTCAATAGCCCACTCAACAATTTCACGAGGAAGAGCTAGTTGATCGACAGGACTATACTCCACACGAGCTTCTTGGCGCTTTGGTCGACCTCTTTTAACTGTTTTTTGTTCGGTTACTTCTTGTTTCACTTCTTCTGACATAGTTTAAATTCCTTTACTATCTAATTGGTCTCGCAAGGCCATCGTTTGCTTTGGCGTTTTCACGGGCTCTGACAAAATCTTTTTCAGAAATACCCATACGTTTACAGAATTCCCTGTCTTCTTTTGAAATCCGGTAGGTAACTTTCTTAGTGGCACCTTTTTCATTTTTCTGTGTTGGACCTGTTCGTTGACGTTTGGTTTTCTGTTTTACGTAATACCCTTCAACTTCAACATTGTTGTCTTGAGCGTATTTCTTCAGGTCTTTCTCAAGTTCTGTATAGAAATCATCATCTTCGAGTGTATAACCCTCACTAATAAGTTCATTCATAGCTTTACGAGCTTGTGTCTGAAGTTTACGTTCTGCCCTAGATTCAGGATTCTGCACCCAATCGTTATCATCAATCCAACTTTGAGCTTTCTGTTCAGCCAATTGTGAATTGTTAGGTGTTGCTTGTCTCTTAGATTGTTTCTGGGGAAGTTTATCTTCTTTTGGCGGTTCCTTGATTTCAACCTTAGCTGTAGTTTCTGCTTGTACGAGTTTAGCATTGATAACAGACAGCTGATCTTCAAGGTCAATTTGAGTATCAAGGTCTTCATCCCTCATAGCATCGCGAATCTGAACTCGAAGTCTTGCTTTCTCAGCTTTCAGTTGTTCGATACGTGTATCAAGAGAACTGTTTTGAGCTTCAGCCATTTGAGCTTCCATTTCAGCCATTCTCTTAGCGAGAGCTTCTTTCTCAAGACGTTCAGCTTCAAGTTGTTGCTCTGCTTCGTTAGCTTTACGTGCTAGGGTCTCAATACGTTGTTTGGCTCGACTTTTTCTCTTAGACTTGGGTTCGTCATCATCTTCTTCAGGATCGTCTTCATCTTCCTGCGGTGCAACTTTTTGTCTTTCATCATCCTCATCTTCTTCGGAGTCATCATCGTCCAGTTCCACTTCTTCCTTAGGGTCATCATCCTCAAGGACAATATCTACAATCTCTTTGTCATCATCATCGTCGTGATTAACCATAAGAGCTGTCCCACTAACTTTAGCAGACAACGCGCCCCAACCTGAACTTTCAATATCTTTACTCATTTATTTAACCTTTCGTTGTGAAACTGCTTAGGTGAAGATTTTTAAGACCATCGCCAGATGCCAGCATTTTATCTGCGTTAATAACAATAACTTCTACACCCTGGACGTCCAAACGTCTTTCAGCCGCGATTTTATCGAACATGACATAATCTCCGACTTCTAGAGGTACAGGACCTTGAATCTCTGGATCATACGCGTTAGGAGACACAGCAAGAACTCTAGCTAGACACATGGTCTGTCTGAATGATTCTTGGGCTTCTTCGGGAATAAGAATTCCACCTTCTGTTTTATGTTCAATAGTAAGAGGGCGAATACAGATAAAAGGCCCCCTGAAATTAATACCCTCTAGGCTTGGATCAGGCAGGTTTTCGTTTGTAGTAAGGGGTTTAAGTGAACTGAGCATTACTTTCTTTCTCCTTTTGTAATTCTTCTTCTAAGTAATATCTTTGATCATCAAGTTCTTTAATACGACCTTTAAGAATAAGTTCCATTGTGTCAGTATTAAGCACTGAAAGAAGTTCATTGACATGTGTCTCACGATCTTCTCCGAGTGTTTTCAAGTATCTATTGATGAAAGCTTCCTTTGATTCATTCATATGGCGATTGTATCACAGGACTTTTAAGAAGCTCCGTCTTTTTTATTGTCTTCACGTAAACCTTCTTTAAGCGCATCTACACCCATCTGGATATTTTTACGTTCAAACTCTCGATCAGCTTGCTCTGCTTTTGTCTTTTCTTTCTCGATTTGCATACCGGTCTTCATAAGGTCTAGACCAAATTTACGGTCTGCATCTCGTGTCTGACGAGCCTCTTTCTTAGCATTTGTTTGAGCATCCATCATTTCAGCTTGTGCAATCATTTGAGCTGGTGCTCCGCCTTCTTTGACTTGTTGTTCTGCTTGAGCCATTTGAGCAAGACGTTGAGCAGCTTGTTCTTGAGACAATTGTTCTTGTGCTTGAATCATCTCCAGTTTTGTAGCATACTCAAGAAGCTGGTGTTCACGAATATTAGCCACAATAAGAGGTTGGAACTGGGTTAGTGTAGGTGAACCACCTTGTGTAGGGTCCTGAAGCCAAGCCATCTTGAACGCTACGTGGGACTGGTGATCTTGACCTTTAAAAGCTTTGATCGATTCACCGTTAATAACATCCATAATATCTTCAAGAGGACCTTGAGGTTCAGGAGTCTTCGCAATTTTTAGATATCTTTCAGCGTCTTCAACATCTACTACGTTATAGAAATCTTTATAAACTTCATCTAAGTTATGTTTTTCAGGTGCTCTTAAGGCTTCTGTAAGAATAACTTGAGCTTTAGCCACTCGCTGTGCTTGAGAAGGATCATTAGGATCAGATACAGGAATAACTTGGACAAATTGTGGATCGTAGTCACTTCTGTTCACTTCAAGAATGTCTTCAACAATACTGACATCGTCAACATCAGGAAGAAACTCAAAGTTATATTTCATAACAACTGAAAGTTCGTGTTTTTGAGATGCGTGGGCTCTCATGTGGACAGCTGCCATGAATTTTGCTGCGTTCTCAAAGAGGGCCATTGTTGTCCCTACAGGACCATAGTTTGTAGCCTCTGCTACGACCTGCTGCGTTGAGTCTGCAAATGTGCGAGTTTCACTTGACAGAAGTGTGTACATGTCTTTAAGAACAACTGAAGGCTCTTTGAAATCCAGCATGTGAAACGCATCAGAAAGTTTTTCCCCTGAATATTGAGCATCCCTAATTTCACCAGCAGCTAGAGGTTCATCACCACCCATAATACGGACGTTCTTTTTCTTATAGCCAGCTCGAAGGTTAGCAAATTGACCAGCATCCATAAGAGAGCGTACAGTAGCTGTTAATGTCTTTTGAAGGTTACCAAGAAGGTGTACAAATCCGAATGCGTAGAAAGAACCACCAGGAACAAATGCAAAATGAGTAATGTAGTCACATTTCTTGAAGGTTTCGTCATAGGAAGCCCATGCACGTCTTACTGAGAGAACCATTTGGGAATCAGGGTGAACTACAACAACATACGGCCTTAAAGGTTGGTCATCATCAAGTTCCATGTATTCTTCGTCAATGGATAGATATCTAACTTGTTCAATAAGCGTATAGCAAGAATCCAGTTGGGTTGAAATACCTACAGCTTCACGAAGAGATTCTTCTAGTTGGGACAATTGAGGGGACGTTGGTTCGCCAATATCTTTAATATCACCAATATACTGACCCGCTTCGAACGATTTACGCATTTGAACTTCTGATTTACGAATAACTTCAGTAACTCTATCCGCATCTTCAATAGAACTGGCCATCGAATTTACATAAATATCTGTAGGAAATACGTGTTCGTCAACAATACGATCTTTTATAGGGCAATAATACTTTTTCTTAAACCCGTTACCAACCAGAGGAAGAAAGAAAAGCATGTTATGTGTATTTTTAGCGTATTCTGGCATCAACTCTGTGAATTGGTAGTTCATGTACTTTTGTACACGATTAGCTCTAAGCTCATTTTCACGAGTCTTACGCCCTAGTACCTTTGTCTTTACAGGACCTCTAGGAGGAAGAAGTTCTTTTGACGTTTTAGATTGATAAGAAATAACAGATTCTAGGATAATAGGGTGTTGAACGTTACATGCCCCCTCAAACGGAAGGTTTTCCATATCCGTACCACCAGTAAGGCCTAGTTGATCAAGACCTTCTGCTGTAATTGTGTCCCAGTCTTCTCTTGACGATTTGTCCTCATTGAACTCTCGAATCGTAATGTCAGCAATCTCCATGATATCTTCTTCAGTCATTCCATCAGCAAGATTCTCGTAGTGATCATAGCCTTCATCATAAATGTCGTCGTCTAAATCAAAGTCAATCTCATCGATAAACTCATCTTCATCATCTACATACTCAAGTTCAATGTTATCGTCGTCAAAAAGTTGGTCAATCATATGTCTATTTTACCTTAGAAATAGGACCTACGTGGTCTTTTATGATCCCAGCCATCATCTTCGTCATTTATATCATTTTGACCTTTGACACGTAACAGACCCATCTCTACCGCATAATGAATAGCCATAACCATAGAGTCCACATAGTCGTCGTGTGTTGATGATCCTGGGCTAAATGTACCTACCTCGTCTAGAAACTCCCTGATCTGCTCCTCGTTGTTATAGATGCCCTTAGAAAGGTCTTCTTCGTCATCCCCTACTGTATGTATATAAACACCACCATTACGCACGTATGGAGCTATGAGGGACGCTCTGACGCCTTTATCCCCTTTACCTGGACCAGGAGAGAACTCTTCGAAGTTTTTAGAGAATCGGGCCATCTCAGTAATCAATGCGTGACCAGAAGCAGCTTTTTCGACGATGGTCGTTGTGGGTTGGTATAAAGCTTCTAATTCCTCGTACTTCTCATACAAATCGTGGAAAGCCCATCTACCTCGTTCGTTATAGAGAAGACACATACGATTAACTTCTTTCTCCATAGGTTTCCCATCTTCTCCTCGCACATCTTCAATATCAGTAAAGATTCCCCAAACAGTAATAGCCGTATAGTCAGCCTTTTGTTTTTCGGAGAACGCTGTATCCATTGACATAAGAACTGTGTGGCATTCAGGAGCCTTTGAGGATTTCCATGGTCTGAACCATTTCTTGTTAAAGATTGAGCCACCTTCTGAAATAGGTGTTTGCATGTAGAGAGCTGCCCATTTAGCAGGAGTGTTAGACTCTTTAAAATCTTCTAATTCCCCTAAATCATGAAGTTGAGGCCAAAATGAACCACCCTTTTTATAAAGATGTTTGTCTTCTGGAATGTATTTAGCAAACTTCTTGGCTTGTTCTTCTGTGAGAATCGCTGGAAATTTAATTTCTTCCCATCCACCAAACTTCGATTTAGCATCCTTTTTTAGAAGAAACCCACACAGGTCTTCTAGGTTCCACCTTGTATTGGACATAATCTCAGAAGCACTGCACATCTTTTGCCTACGTGAACGAAGACCTGGAATATACCATTGATTAATCTTATCGCGTTCTGTCTTGCTTTCAGCTTCTTTTTCTGAGATAGCGTCATCTACAACAGCAAGGTGATATCTACGACCAGCGATCTTTGTACCAGACCCAGCAGCAAAATATGAACCGCCTTTGGTGAATCTAAATGAGTCTTGTGTATCACCCTTCTCATCGATAATACAATCAGGAAAAACCTTGAGGAAATCTTCATCTCTCATCAAACTTTTAATTGGAATAGCACAGTTATCAATAACCAATGTCCTAGAGTGGCTAATTTGCATAACACGCCAATCTGGATGTCTACCTAAACACCAAGCAATAAACATGTTTAACGTGACAGACTTCATAGCACCAGGAGGAAGAGCAAACATTACTTTTTTCCAGTACTTCTCTGTTCGCTCCTTAATACCTTTAGACACAGCTTCTTCAACTTCTTGCAACTTATCGCAATACATATGAACGTGTGCACCATCGATATACTCGTTAGGCATAACTTTTGGTGAAAACAGGCTCAAGAATGTGTAGAAATCATAATAGGACAAAGCCATACGTTCGTCGTACAACAAATCTTCAACTACTTGTTTTTTTAAATCTGGTAGACCCTGTGCTTTATGAAGCGTCTGTCTAATATATTCTTTTTGAGCTAATCTCTCTTTTTTATTCATATCCAAACTTTAACACGGTATGGCTCTATTCATTGGATAAATATTTTAGAACCTCTTAATAAAAGGATAGATTCAATAAATAGCGCTACGAAGAGCAAAAACTACGTTTTAGCTTTCTAGCTTATAGACCATATAGGGTTTAACTATCGTTTTAGAACTTTTTAATAAGAAATTATTTTCTTAAAATTTAGTTTTTGATTGAATTCTCTATCCATTGGATAAGTTTTAAGAATCTATAATGAATAAATATTTTCTATTAAAACTTGAACGAAGTGAAAGTTTAATATAAGACTAAGTTTATTAGATATTCTTTAGAATATTCCAATGAATATATTATACACATTTTATTTTTCTTGTCAACATCTTTTTATTGTAGGTTTAAAAACAAGACATTAGACTGGTAAAAATATTTAGGGGTTGCACCGCAATTTTAGTGATATATTCTCATCTATGTCAGAAAATTATACGAAAATTAACCCGTTTGAACTCAACATTGGTGACGTTGTTGTCCTAAGAAGTGGTGGTATTCCTGCAACAGTAGTCAAGTTCGACCCTTATGGGACAATGTGTAACATTATGTGGGCTATGCCTACGGGAGAGTTGTGTGAAGTTGAGGTTCCTTTCACAGTTCTCTTCAAAATAGAAGGATTTGATCTCCAAAAGGAACCTGTATAGCGTTACTGAGAAACGTTCTCTAGAAGCTTTGCAATCTGATCTTTGGTTTCAGCTTTTTCTTGTTCAGCATCCTTTTTCTGCTCAACAATCTTCTTTTCAACAGGGTCTAATGCTTGAGTTCTTCCTCCAATGGCGCCACAAATCTCTGCAAGTTTAGCCGATGCAACGTTAGCTTCCTTGAAATTCTCTGCTTCCATAGCCTTTTCATAGATATTTCTAAAGTTATTAATAACCTCGGTAACCTCTAGCGCTGCAATAATAGAACTTCGCTGGCACAACAGTTCAATATATTCCCCAACTTTAGCGTTATTGTTCATAATCTGTCTTCCTGCCATATCTAATCTCTTGGCTGTAGACCCTGCTGCTCTCGCTGCGGCTGATTGATTCTTATGTTTAGCATAGTGTTCTGCAAAGATACGTTCTGTTTGATTCAATTGCCCAACAATAGACACAATCTTTGTCTCAAGTTCTTTTTCAATTTGTTGTTTGGATTTCATTACTTCTTTAGCCATTTGTTTATCTAACTCCCATGGTATATCTCCTGAAACTGAATCATCAATCTCTCGAATAAAGGCCTCCGCAGAATTGTCATCTATAAGACCAGTGGTTTTTTCGACAACTGAAGTTACCAGATGATCTATTGCGGACTCCCTGTTCTTAATCCTATTAGCTACTGTGCCATCATCAATGATCCCAGCAATTTTTAATATCTCGATGGCATCCGCAATTAGTGCGTCCCTTCCTTTTAGCTCATTCTGTTCTTCTTCATTAATGGCATCCGCACTTTTAATCAGACCTTCTGGGTCCTTAATCACATCTTCGTAACTAACCTCAACACCGTTAAGAACTAGTTTTTTGATGGCATCCGCAATCTGTTGTTCATCAGTTTTCATAATTTCATTTATACCACAATGTAGTTTGTTTTTCAAACCGTTTTATTTTTTGAAGTATTTTATAAAAAATTTTTTACACAATAGGTGAATTCAATTTTGGGAATTTTTCTAAAAAATTTTTCTAGTGAAAGTTGTTTTCTGAAAAATCTGAAAAATGAATCTCGAAAATTTACAAAATGAATCTGGATAGCTATATGAGCGTTACAATCTATCTGTGTACATCCTATTTTCCGGGGAGGGGGTTCATTGTGTGTACGGATGATTTGTCCTCTGAATTTCCGAATTAAGATACTCAGTGTCCATCATGTTTCCATCATAGTTTCATCAGGTCTTTACACTGATTACCAACACAACGTGTACGTCCAATAGATCAATTCTCTGTGTACCAATCATCTGTATAGACACTAAGGAAAGGAGGTATACCCATAAAAATATCTATCGAGTTTTTCAATAGTCAGTGTTCGGTGTATCTATTCTTTGGATAGTCTATTGAATTGGGTTAATCCGTGTATTGATTATTTGTGTATGTTCGTTATAGATATGATGCATATTGATTATTTGTGTACTGAATGGTGTGACAATCTAGAAAGAATTAAGGTGGATAACGCCACTAGATTAAATCAATCTATGCCCACAACCCACACGATTAACTCAACAGAACACACCAATAGATAGTACGATGTACAATATATTTAACATGTGTCAGGTCAACCTTACATCGAAATACAAACCTCAACCCAACTTCAGGTTCATTTAGCCATTTGACTAATTGTTATGATCGAAACTGTTCACTTTTTAAATCACTTTTCTTGTTGACACACCCAACCCATTCCACTAGGTTCTACTCATAGAGCTTCACTCTTCACACACAAACAAAGGTCTATCAGATGACTACTCAATCAATTGATTATGGTTCTGATCAACATATCAGTGACCTTGTAAAGGCTGTTCGCCAAACACTACCTATTATGCGTAAAGGCTCCAAGGGTAGTAAAACAGAAGTTTCTTGGCGTAGAGAGAATAGGGGTCATTGGGCTACAACATATGATGGTAAACGGGTCTCTCCATACGATAAAACGGCCACATGTTTCTGTCTTGAAGGACTAATTGCACGTCATTTACCTAAGACTTCTCAAACTGATGACATGGGTGAAATGACAGTCTACATATGTCAACCTCTGTTGTATCCTTTCAAGAGTGATACACCTTTGAAACATCTCTATGACGTCAACGACAGGGAAGACCATAACGGCTATCTTTTCAGTGATATTGATATTATCGATGGTCTAGAACAATGGTTACTAGAGAATCAACACAAAGAAATTGAGGACTAATCGAAAATAATTGTTGACACCACAAACACCAAGGTCTAAGTAAGTAACATAGTCGAAGTTAACCATCACACAAAAAGGAACACCTAACCGATGGCTACTAATAATCAAACTGTAAGCGCATGGGCTTCACGTCGAGCACGTCCAATGTCTAACTCCAACGGGACTATCTCCCACGATACACGGGTGCTGTATTCATACGGTCAGCATTATCCGGCTGCTATCCATGGACCCGATGGGGTTGTGTTTTTCAATAGTGATACGTATTCACCAACTACTGCAAGGCACGTTTCAACGGCTCGTTCTTCTGTACGTCCCACAGTGTCTATTGAAATTCCTACGGAATTGATGCAACGGGTTGTCTGTGGTGATTTACTATCAGACATTCGGGATGACGTTCTAGCTATCTATCGTTCGCGTATTGTTGAGGCGGAGAATAAGCTCGCCCGTTGTCGTTCTAAATTCATGGAACAAGTGTGGACCTATGAACTAGGTGAGCTGCAAAAAGTTGTTGACTACTTGGAGGACATGAGCTAAAGAATACGAATAACACACCAAGGGTACTAAATCATTGCAAGGTGCGTCGTGGTGTGTTGTAGCTAAATGGGAAATATCGTTCTAGTAAAATAAAAGACGGAAATTGTAGATTAATCCGCGCCCATTTAGTTCTAATGCCAGTAGATAGGTTGTAGTTTGTAATTATCCCTAGTATATGTAGGGTTCCTATCTACTGTTCTAGTCCAACTCTAACCAAGAGAGTTCACCGTGAAACTTCTATCTATCGAAACTGACGCTAAGACAAGCAAAAACTCTAAATATGGTTATCTAACAGGTATTCTTTACCTTGCACCATACACAGTAAGCGGCACTAATGTTTGTCCAATGGCAGAAAAGGCACAATGTTTTAAACCGTGTCTATATTCCGCTGGGCATGGTGCTATGAATTCAGTTCAACAAGCCAGAATTAACCGGACAAACTTTCTTTATAATGATCGTCAGGGGTTTATCTCCCAGTTACTATCAGAAATTCGGGCCTTGGATCGTAAAGCTTTTAGACTTGGATTGAAAGCAGCTGTAAGATTGAACGGGACTAGCGATGTTCCATGGCACACAAAACCATTCGGGTCTATCCCTCAACAAATTCAACATGTATGTCCTGACGTAATGTTCTATGACTATACAAAAACACATAAGGCTTTCAGTAAGTTACCTAGTAACTATTATGTGCTGTGGTCGTATTCAAGTGCGCCAGAATATCTAGCTCATGGTCAACCCAATGATATGAATTGGTCTGTTGTGTTTGACGGTGCATTACCTAAAAATTTCATGGGACGAAAAGTTATCGATGGTGACAAACATGACTTGCGTTTTCTTGATCCACATGCTGTAGTGGTAGGACTAAAAGCAAAAGGAAAAGCTAAGGGAAGTAGTAGCCCTCTAGTTGTAACAACATAGGAGAAAATAAAATGAAAACTCTTGAACAAAAAGTAGCAGACCTCGTAGAAATTGTTGACGTACAACAATAAACAATCAACACGATTTTAAAAATCTGCGAGAAACTTATCGAGAAAACGGATGTAACTCGTAAAGATATTACAACTTTAGACTTAGCTATTGAACTAACGCTAGACGTGATTGACACACGCATTGACAAACTGGAAGAAAAGGTGCTCCGTGACCGAGCCGCAGAAGATTTATCGCTACCTAAGACAGACAGTAGGGTTGACACCCTTTAACGCTAGGTCTCTACTGCAACAAATGCTCACCAATCCTAGGTCTAACCAACACTTGTTCAGGGGAATTAAAGGGGTTATCTAGAAAATGCAAATGTCTCTTCAAGATAGAGTTTATTTAGCGGGTGAATTTTATATGACTATGGACCCTGAGTATGATGCATCTGCTGTTTCTGACAAAATTGTCCATGGTGCACTATCGGAGCTTGTAAAAATTCTTGAAGAAGAGAAACCACTCGATGTTACGAAATTTATAAGGAATCTTCTATGACTGAACGGGAAACTTTTCTCCTATCTCTCCTAGGTATCACTGAGGAGGCTGTGCCTCGGTATAGGGATATTTACATTGACGAGGGCAATCTTGTTTTGCATACTCGTACTGGCGGAGGTAACAGAGCTGCTTACGAAAATATCCATAGTTGGAAACGTGAATGTAGTTGGATGGTTGACGATGAAGAACCTAGTGGCTCTTGGAATGAAGACCTAAGGAACCTTCCCGGATTTCTTTATGACCGTGATGATGAGTATGATCCTACATATGCAGATTTCTACTACGAATTAACTGACGAACAGAAACAAAAGTGTCAAGATAAAGGATACCTAACCAGTGGAACATAATTTACTATCAGCATGGACTTGGTCACTAACATTGATGGTTATGTTCTACTGTTCCTTAGTGATCTTTGGAGGATAGACTATGTGGGAAGATTTATTGGCTTTTCTAATTGCAATGATCCTAATTCTATTAGTATTTTTACCGTTTGTTGCTCATATTAATTTCAACTAACAAAGGAAACACCTCATGATTCTTTTAGAGTATATCGCTAAACGTACAGAAAGTAATCACTGGACTCTCTGGTATAAATCAAAAAAATCTGGTGAAGATGAATTAATTACAACTATTGGATACGTTACATCAAGCGAAGCATATAATTTCTGTAAAGGATGGAAAACAGCAACAAATAGTCTTGATAATCAGCTGCACATTAAACGTCAAGTAACTGGACCAGATTGGATCTTACTATGAGCACTCTCCTACCGTTAATAGTCATCACGATAATTTATGCGATTGTTTGGCGAGCTATTGGGGTTGCTAAAGAACAAATTACACGATTAAATATCAGGGTTTTCAATCTTTGCGAGGTGAATGCTGAAGATTTAACGACGGTGTATAAAGTATTTTGGCCGATTCTCGTCCTCTGGTCGCCTATTATCATTACACTTTGGTTAGCAAACGGGATGATCACAAAGGTGAGTACGTATCTAGGAACCATTATTAAACATCTTCTAGAGCCTAGCACAGAGGATTGATATAGTGATTATAACTACCAGTGTTATTCTATTCACGTGGGTTTTTATCATTGGCTTGCGTGGCATTTTGAAGAATGGAGATAAACTCGTAGATGTCTTCAAAAATTCACTCGGATTACACCCGGAAGATTCTTCAGTTCTCGTACTCTTATTGGGTATTCTATGGCCTTTGTGGGTGCTGTTTCTTCCTTTTATTATCCTCGGATGGTGTCTCTATAAGACAACGGATACATTTAGTGATAAGTTAAGTTACGGTATCAGTAAGATAATCAAGCGGATGGCGAAAAAGGACTAGCTTTATGTTTTGGATTACACCGTTTTCACTTCTTACAACAGCACATTACGATACACAATAGATAATAACTTCAGTGTAATGAATGAGATCAATCTACTTAAAGAAGAACTTGAGAAAGACAGAAACGCTCTAAATGGTTTAAGACGGGTGTTAAGGTCTTAGCTGGTCTTTGGATACTAATCGCTTTTAGTTGGTTTATTCATTGAGCTGCTCTGTTCATCGGTGTAATTTTTCCATGGGCTTACATAAAGAATAATCATGACAAAGGTATAATACGTGTCTGGCTTGTTAATCTAGGAGCCTTGTGGATATTCTTCCTAATCCTTGTTAATTTTATACCTATGACGTGGTGATATGAAAAACGTACACATAGAATTTACTATCAGACTACTGATTATTGGCTTGATCTTACTTGCAGGTCTGTCTATGTGTGCTCAACGGAATACTAGCCCGAGTGAAATTACTACAACCTCTAGGAGTCATATTACTAACCCTACAACTTACTTCCTAGACCCTAGTTCTGTAACGATTCCTTATGAGGAAATTCGCGATGCAAGATATATTCGGAAACGCTCAGAGGAATCGTTACAGAACCTATTTGACGAGGCAGGTTACGTGTGGGATAATAACACTGGTCTAACCTCTAAGGAAACACCAACTAAAGAAACCCAAACTGTAACCAACAAAGAAAGTGATAAACCAATGCAAGAAAACCCTACACCTACGCTTCAAGAATCAGTTGAGAACGTACAAGTTGTACCTGATCAAGACGTACAATTTCAGGTAGTGCTCCC
>JABSPG010000110.1 GCA_013214445.1 Ekhidna sp.
AAAAGGCGAAGATATTAGTAGACCTCCTGAACGTCCACCAAAATCAAATTGGAAAATAGAGATCATTAAGAAGGGCTTAGGGCTTCTACAACACGCCTCACCTAAGAAGTCTGCTGAGATCATTTGGCACTACTTTACTTTGCCTGGCCGTGTTGGTTTCACAGAGGCTCAAGAGGCTATTTTGAAAGAATCAGCAGTTTCTCAAGTAAACTATCAAGGTGATTTCATCAAAAGCTACGTCTGGGGTAACGCTGATAAGAAAATTCTACTCTGCCATGGCTGGCGATCAAAAGCTGCTGATTTTCGGCGTATGATCAACTCCTTTGTAAAGAAAGGCTATCAGGTGGAAGCTATTGACATGCGTGCGCACGGTCATTCTCAAGGAAAGCATACGGCCCTTCCTGAGTTTAGAGATATCATCAAATCGCATATTGCCAAGAATGGACCCTATGAAACAGTGATCGCCCACTCAATAGGTAGCCTAGCGTCAGGGTTAGCATTAAGTGAATTAGGACCTGCACTACATCCAAAAAACTTCTTTATCATTTCTGGTCCTCCATATGTTAGATACTTTTTTAAAGACATTATCAACGATGTGGGATGTAACGATGCGGTCTATCAAGAAATGTGTTCCTTAGTAAAGGAAAAGTACCATCAATCGGTTGACTACTTCGACCTAAGGCTAAAGACGAATGCCCTGAAGGATATTAATACTCACCTAATGTACTGTGAAGACGATCAAATCGTATCGTTTCAGCGGGGTGAAGAGCTGGAGGAAGCATGGCCTCATGCATCATTTGTGCATGTAAAGGGTCTAGGTCATTATAAAATAATGGCAAACGAATCTATAATCAGTTACATATCCAGTAAGATCTAACTTGATTTCACGAAGTACTTCAGTACGTACTTAGCATACATTGCAATATTGTTAAAGCCTAAACTCCAGCACACCACAACATTACCAAAAATTCAATTGAACCGCTCATTTGATGAGCAAATGACATTTTTTGATAGATAATTTAAGAATTTCACTACGGATAGCCGTTCTAGTGTTAATTTCATCTTCCTGTACCAAAAAGAAACGATGGGAAGAGAAGAGCATTCAATGTATTTACCGGAGCTTGAACATGATGCATGCGGCATTGGTTTTGTAGCAAATGTAAAAAGGGAAAGATCCTACCAAATAGTAAGTGATGCCATTCTTATGTTGGAAAACATGGAGCATAGGGGTGGTGTTGGAGCCGAGCCTGAAACAGGTGATGGATCAGGCATCATGACCGAAATTCCGTACGATTTCTTTTTAGAAGAATTTAACCAGTATGCAGACAAACTAACTCCAAGATCATATGGTCTAGGAATGCTTTTTCTACCGAAACCTAGATGGGAAGAGTGCCTTGATCAATTTCAATCTATAACAGATAGTTTAGGTTTTGATCTATTTCTGACAAGAGAAGTCCCAGTCGATAGTCTCTTCGTAGGCCCTACTGCAAGAGAAAATGAGCCTATCATTATTCAGGCTTTCCTTTCTCATGGAGACCTTACCGGTAAAGAGCTAGAACGAAAACTCTACATACTTGGTAAAGTAGCTACAAAGACACTTTCATCGCAGTTCGCTGACTTCTATATTTCATCTCTTTCTACTTACAAAGTAGTTTACAAAGGTCAGTTAAGAACTGACCAATTAAAAAAATACTATCTCGACCTTCAAGATAATCGCTTCACTTCAGCACTAGCTATTATTCATTCTCGATTTTCGACCAACACCTTTCCTCGCTGGAGCCTTGCACAGCCCTTTAGATTTATTGCTCACAATGGAGAAATAAACACCATTCGGGGAAACGTAAACAAAATGAACGGCAAAGCCGCACTATTAAAATCAGCTTTGTTTACTGATGAAGAAATTCAACAATTACTCCCGGTTTGCAATCCGGAATTCTCAGACTCTGCGAATCTGGATGAATTAGTAGAATTACTTGTCATGGGAGGTCGGGCACTCCCGCATGCACTCATGATGCTTGTTCCAGAAACTTGGCAATACAATAAGAGTATGGATGAGCACACAAAGGCATTTTATAAATACAATGCATCTATCATGGAGCCCTGGGATGGTCCCGCTGCTCTGTGCTTTACTGATGGAGATGTCATAGGTGCAACGCTAGATCGAAATGGACTAAGACCATGTAGATACTCTATCACTTTTGATGATAGACTTATTATTTCCAGTGAGACCGGAGCACTTCCGATCGATCAGAAAATGATCAAGGAAAAGGGGCGCTTACAACCAGGAAAGATGATTATCGCTAATCTTGAAAAAGGTGAGATAAAGTTTGATTCTGAAATCAAACACGAGATTTCCAGATCGCAACCCTACCTGGAATGGATTAGAAAGCATAGAATAAAACTCCGGTTTTTGCCAGGTCCATTTACCGATCCTGAATTTCTTAGCTATGATCACATAGAGGAACTGCAAAAAGCCAACGGTTGGTCGAAGGAATCCATAGATCAAATTCTTATTCCCATGTCTGAGCAGGGTAAGGAGCCAATCGGCAGTATGGGTCTGGAAATCCCATTAGCTGCACTTAGTAAAAAACCGCAGCACCCCGCTAATTTCCTAAAACAGTTCTTTGCCCAGGTAAGTAATCCTCCTATTGATCCGATCAGGGAACGTTTAGTAATGTCTCTTTTCACTCGATTAGGAGAAGGCGCGAACATTCTGACTGAAGATCCGAATCATTGCCATCAGATCCATATTACTCGTCCAATCCTTCGCCCAAACACATTCTTGAAGGTACTTGAATTAGCGAAGCAAGATTTCACTCACAAGACTGTTGATTGTGTGTTTAGTAAGAACGAGAAGCTTACTGATGCGATTGATCGAATTTGTAGAGAGGCAGAGCAAGCGGTGAAAGAAGGAGCAAAGATCTTGATTCTGAGTGATAGCAAGCAAAACGAGAAGTCGTATCCAATACCTTCGCTTTTTGCTATGGGCGCTATTCACCATTATCTAACGGACAAGCACCTCAGAGCAAAGACCAGCTTGATTATTCATACAGCAGATGCGGTGGAAGTACATCATATCGCTACCCTTATTGGCTATGGAGCAAGTGCGGTCATGCCATACTTAGCGTTCTCCAAAATCAAGTTGCATGCCGACGCAACAAAACAAGATTTCAACATCCTGTCTGACAACTATGTCAGGGCAGTGGGGAAAGGACTGCTAAAGATTATGTCGAAGATGGGTATATCGACCTTGCAGTCTTACCAGGGAGCGCAGATATTTGAAGCTTTGGGTCTATCCTCAGAAGTTATTGACAAGTGCTTTAGAGGAACAATATCAAGAATTGAAGGGAACTCCTTTGCCCATTTTGAAGAGGGGATCAAGTTGAATCATCAAAAGGCTTACACCAGCGAAGCAATCGATCACGGAGGAATATACAGCTGGCGTAAAGGTCAAGAAAGTCATCTCATTGCTCCTGAGACCATTCACCTCCTGCAAAAATCTACTAAGCTCAAGGATTACTCTCTATATAAAAAATATGCGGCCAAGATCTCTTCTCCTGCTGATGGGTTTTTCAATATCAGACATTTACTGAAATTCAAAAAGAGAAAATCAATTCCATTAGAATCTGTAGAACCGGTGGAAAAGATTCTGAAACGCTTTGCAACTGGAGCAATGTCTTTTGGTTCGATATCACACGAAGCTCACACCACTTTAGCCATAGCAATGAATCGCATAGGTGGCAAGAGTAATAGTGGAGAGGGTGGAGAAGATATCAGCAGATTTTCGCCTAAAGAAAACGGAGATTCTGAAAAGTCTAGGATTAAGCAAGTGGCATCTGGTCGATTTGGCGTAACCTCACATTACCTCAATAACGCTGATGAAATTCAAATAAAAATTGCTCAAGGAGCCAAACCGGGAGAAGGAGGTCAACTTCCAGGACATAAGGTCAACAAATGGATAGCTAAAGTACGGATGTCTACACCGGGAGTAGATCTAATCTCCCCTCCTCCTCACCATGACATCTACTCCATTGAGGACCTGGCCCAACTAATTTTTGACCTAAAAAATGCTAATCCCGACGCTAGGGTAAATGTTAAGCTAGTTTCACAAGCTGGAGTAGGCACGATTGCCGCAGGAGTAGCCAAAGGCTTTGCAGATGCCATCCTTATTTCAGGTGCAGATGGAGGTACAGGCGCCTCTCCATTGAGTTCCATTAGGCACGCAGGATTGCCATGGGAAATGGGGCTTTCTGAAGCCCATCAGACGTTAGTCAAAAACCGACTAAGAAGTAGGGTTGTATTGCAATCAGATGGGAAAATGATGACTGGAAGGGACATTGCCATTGCCACACTGCTAGGAGCTGAAGAATGGGGAGTATCTACAGCAGCACTCATTGCTGAGGGATGTATCATGATGAGGAAATGTCACCTGAACACCTGTCCAGTGGGTATTGCAACTCAAGATGAGCACTTAAGAAAGCTATTTACTGGTGACCCAGAGCATGTAATTACGCTCTTTCGTTTCATGGCCGAAGAGCTCAGAGAAATCATGGCCGATCTCGGATTCAAGACGATCAATGAAATGGTTGGTCAAAGTCACCTTCTCAAACAAGACAAAGACTTGGATGCAAGAGGGCTTGACTTGAAACCCGTACTAAATCATGAACAAACCAATGATACCTTTTACCGGTCGCGAAGACAGAAAGCGCTAACAGATGATGTACTAGACAAACAAATCTGGTCAGACGTGAGAGAAGAAGTGAGTACAGGTTTTGTTGCCGCATACGAATATGACATCAAGAATACAGATAGATCAGTTGGAGCACTAATTTCAAGTCATATATCAAAGGCATATGACGAAAACGGCCTTCCTTCTACTTTACTAAAAATCAAATTCAGGGGTGATGCAGGTCAAAGCTTTGGAGCTTTTCTAGCAGGAGGGGTCAAGTTCATTCTGGAAGGAGCGGGTAATGATTACGTCGGAAAAGGTTTATCTGGAGGTAGAATAATCATTCATCCACAAAGAAATGTACGCTTCAGAGCTAGGGAAAATACCATCATTGGCAATGTGGCTCTATATGGCGCAACTAGTGGTGAATGCTACATAAATGGTATTGCAGGAGAGCGTTTTGCTGTTCGAAATTCAGGGGCAAAAGCTGTAGTTGAAGGTGTAGGAGATCATGGCTGTGAATACATGACAGGTGGCACGGTCTTGGTTCTTGGAAGTACTGGGAAAAATTTTGCTGCTGGCATGAGCGGAGGCATTGCATATGTTTTGGACGTAGATGGTAACCTTTCGAAAAATTGTAACATGGAAATGGTCATATTTGATCGTCTGGATAGCGATGACCTGACAGAAATAAAAACACTTTTAGTTAATCACCTGCGTCACACTTCTAGTAGTCTAGCGCAAGAAATTCTATTAGACTGGGACAGATATCTCAACCACCTGGTGAAGGTGATTCCAGTCAAATACAAAGACATTAAAGAACAGGAGAAGATTAATATTCCAATGACACCTATTTATTGATATTATTATGGGAAAGGCAACAGGATTTATAGAGTTTGAAAGAGAATTACCAGAAAATGAATCAGTATCTGATAGGGTAAAAAAATATGCAGAATTTGAAAAGGATTTTCCAGAGGAGAAAACTCAAAACCAAGCAGCAAGATGCATGGATTGTGGAGTTCCCTTTTGTCATTCAGGATGTCCACTAGGTAATAAGATCCCAGACTTCAATGATGCCGTTTACAGAAATGAGTGGGAGGAGGCTTATGCTATATTGAAGTCTACAAATAATTTCCCTGAATTTACTGGACGGATATGTCCTGCACCTTGCGAAGGTTCATGTGTGCTTGGCATCAATCAGCCGCCAGTCACTATTGAACACATAGAGAAGAGCATCGCTGAAAAGGCATTCGAAATGGGGTGGGAAACTGTTCGAAAGCCCCAAGATTCAACAGGAAAAAAAATAGCAATAGTTGGTTCTGGTCCAGCGGGACTAGCAGCAGCAGATATGCTTAACCAGAAGGGACATACCGTGACCGTCTTTGAAAGGGATGAGGAGATTGGCGGACTGCTTCGCTACGGTATTCCGGATTTCAAACTTGGAAAGAATATTGTCAAACGAAGAGTAAGTCTCTTAGAGAAAGAGGGAATTAGCTTCAAGAAAGGAACAAATGTAGGTGTTGATGTAAAAGGCCAAGATCTTCTTTCATCTTATGACTCAATCTTACTTTGCGGAGGCAGTACTATTCCCAGAGATTTACCAATACCAGGACGTGATGCGAAAGATGTACACTTTGCTATGGAGTTCCTCACTCAGCAGAATAGAGAGGTGTCAGGTAGCAAAGCAAGCCCCAAAGAAAAAATATCAGCTGCAGATAAAGAGGTTGTCGTGATAGGTGGCGGAGATACTGGGTCGGATTGTGTTGGAACCAGCATTCGACAAGGTGCTAAATCTGTTCTTCAGATTGAAATCATGGACAAACCTCCTTTAGAAAGAGCTGAATTGAACCCTTGGCCAGAATGGCCTATGATCTTACGTACTTCATCCTCACATGAGGAAGGTTGCGAAAGGGAATGGGCAATTCTAACAAAGGAGTTTATGGTAGAAGAAGGGAAGCTCGCGGGACTTAAGGTGGTAAATGCTGCATTTGAGAATGGAAAGCTTATAGAAGACAAAAAATCAGAGCGGATAATATCAGCTCAATTGGCATTGATAGCCGCTGGTTTTGTTCATCCGCAAAAAGAGGGCTTGTTGGAACAACTTGAGATTTCACTGGATCAGCGAGGTAACGTCAAAACGCAAAACTTTCAAACCAGCCATGAAAAAGTATTTGCAGCAGGTGATATGAGAAGAGGTCAATCCCTTGTTGTTTGGGCTATTGCTGAAGGTAGACAAGCTGCCGAAGCGGTACACAGCTATCTTGAAAAATAAATATCCTCAAGAATCTATTTGATCCCTTTTAGTCCCATTACTTCCTTGGGACTTAAATGGCGGTACTTACCTCTTGGTAGGTTTTTCTTTGTAAGATGAGCAAACATTACTCTATCTAATTTTTTCACATTGTAGCCCAGATGTTCGAAAATTCGCCTTACAATTCTATTCCTTCCTATGTGGATTTCGATACCAAGCGTCTTTCCGTCTTCCCCCAAAAGCGCTAGCTCATTTACCGTGGCTGGACCATCATCAAGTGTTATTCCTTCTAGAATTTTTTCGAAGTGTTCTCTCGTTATCGCTTTGTCCAACTCAACTTGGTAGATCTTCTTTACCTTATGCGATGGATGGGTGAGCTTCTTTGCCGTATCTCCATCATTTGTAAAAAGAAGCAACCCTGTTGTTTCTTTATCTAGTCGGCCAACTGGATAGATACGCTGATCACAAGCTTTATCAACCAGCTCCATTACCGTTTTCTTGGCGTGAGGATCCTTGGTAGTTGTAACAAAGCCACGAGGCTTATTCAATAATACATACTGGTGTGTTTCGGACTTCAGTTTTTTCCCCTTGTACTCTACAGAATCAGTTCTTTTTACCTTGTAGCCCATTTCCAGGACTACCTTCCCATTTACTTTGATTTTTCCGGCAGCAATCAAGGTATCCGCCTCTCTCCTGGAGCATACGCCAGCATTAGCAACAAATCTATTAAGACGTATTTCTGAAGGCTTCTTAAGTTCCTTTTTGTTGGGTCTTTTCATAAAAAAAGATAGATCTTATTACTCCTTCTCTTCCCCGATGGCATTCTCCTCGGTTGTGAAATCTTTAGGAGTAGGAAGCTCTTTAAGGTCATTGATACCGAAGTAATCCATAAACTTCTGACTAGTGCCATACAAGATCGGCCGACCCACACCGTCAGATTTCCCTTTGATCTCCAAAAGTTCTTTTTCTAATAGCTTCTGGATAGAATAGTCGCAACTAACTCCCCTTATCTGCTCAGCTTCACTCTTGGTCATAGGCTGTTTATATGCAATTATCGAAAGCGTTTCTAGTGCAGAGTTTGAAAGTCGCTTTTTTGATTGCTGCTTTAATAGAATCCCTATGCTTGCTTGGTATGCGGGTTTTGTCAAAAACTGATAGCCACCTCCAGATTTGACAAGCTCCATAGCAAAGTCGTCTGCCTTAAACTTCTCACTTACAACCTCTAGCCCGTCTTGTATATCTCTTATCGGAACATCTGCATCAAACATTTCCTTTAGGCAATCTTGAATTTCATCTTCTGTTATTGGCTTAGGCGCACAGAACACCAATGCTTGAATATGATTTGCCAAGTAATCCATTAAGATCTATTCAGCTTCGCATCAATACTTTGAGTAGTGTGAGGCACAGCCATTAATCGCTCTTTGGAAATTAATTTACCCGTATCTACACAAATGCCGTAGGTTCCATTCTTAATCCTGATCAAGGCATTTTCCAAATTATTAATAAACTTCTGCTGCCTCCCGGCGAGCTGGCTTAATTGCTCTTTTTCCGCGGTATCGGCACCATCTTCCAGTGTTTTTACTGAAGAAAAAGTATCTCCGCTATCGTCTGATTCCCTGGTCAAAGAAGCTCTTAGGGTACTTAATTCCTCCTTTGCTTTTTCCAGTTTACCTAAAATCAAACTTTCGAACTCTTTTAGCTCTTCATCAGAATATCTTGTCTTATCGCTCATAGTAGTAACGGTTTAATAATACTATAACGTAAAATTCAAGCGAAAATACTCAGCTTATAGCACAAAAAATAATGAGATAAATCCAAGAGGTCAGTTAAGCTCAAAAATCTCGACCTACAACTACTGTTTCTTTGATGAAGTTTGAGTTACCATTTCCGTCATATATTTCGAAGATGATCAAGTAATAACCCATTCTTGCAATTTGTCCCTGATTTGTGTCTCCATCCCATCGAATGAAACCCGAAGTAGAAAGCAGTATACCTTGAGCTAAGTTCTTCACTAGTCGTCCGTTCTGATCATAAACATTGATGTTTGCAAATTGACCTGCGTTGGATAGCTCGTAGTTTATGGTAGTAAAATCTCTACCTGTCCCTGCATTGCCAGGAATGAAGACCTCTGGGTTTGCAGACACAGTTCCAGACTGAGCTGCTAGTTCAAGAGATTGAGAATTGGCATATCCGGGTGTAGCAAAACCCTCTGTACTTGCGGCAGACCTCCAATTATCTCCATTATTTGGCTGCTCGAAAGAGACTCTTTCCAGCGAAACACCATCAACACTTTCTAAGAGCTGGTAATGATAGTCATCCGAGTAATTGAATGTTTCTACTATTTCATCGTTCTGATTAATCAATACTACTGTCCCTTCAGCGTTTGGATACCCAGGTAAAGATGCCAGCTGAACAAAATTTTCGGATTCCCCCTTTGGGTAATTTGTTAATAACAAGCTTCTGTCGATCGTGAACACGAGATATTGACCGGGATCAATGACCAGTTCCGTCGCAGAAATAGGCTTTTCATTATCCACATCCCCGACATCATTTAGTGAAGCTAACTTCCAGTTCTTTAAACTGATAAAATTCTCTGAGTCATTAAAAACTTCCACAAAATCCACCCCATTTGATCGAGGATTAAATAGCACTTCGCTCAGCTTGATTTCATCTTCAGTAGAAGTGATAGGAAGGGCGAAACTAAGAGAAGAGGATTCACTGCTATTTCCATTGCAATCATCTACTGCACTGATTTTTACTGTATACCGTATACTCGGAGTTAATGGCTCACTCAGCACAATAAAAAGTGAAGTAGTAAAACTTGGTTTAGCTATGACTTTCGCAACCAAAGCAGATGGTTCAAAGGAAAGGTCAATCTGGGAAACAATTGTAGGATCCAGCTGCTCTGAAAACTCCAATAACACAGTGTCTTCAGCCACGGCAATTGCGTCAATTAGCTGAGGAGCAAAACTATCAGGGATTGCTTCAGTAACGGAATTCTCAAAACCAGGAGTACCGCGATTAGCAGCAGTCGAGGATGTCCAGTTTTCTGAACCCCCACATGGATTTGTAACATCCTTCATTTCTAGAGAGACTCCACCTACTCTATTCTGGTCACTACTATGCCAGTCATCACTATAAGAAACAGAAAAGATCAGTGCGTCTTTATAGAATAGCTGTAATTGCTCTCCCGCATTTGAAAGAGAGGGGAAGTTTGAAAGACTTATGATTGAACTCTGCGAAAATTCTGATGCGCCAGTAGAAGTTGTAATAGCCAAGTATTCGCCTGGGTTAATATTGAGTTCGGAAAAAGATGCAGATCTACTATTATCAGTTAGCATCACCTCATT
>JABSPG010000111.1:0-1652 GCA_013214445.1 Ekhidna sp.
TCGATAGGTGAAAAGTCCGCTTTCCACTTTTCATTCCTTATGTTTATGATGCCCTCACTGGTAAACAGCATACCATTTCGAGCATTTCGGGTAGGCATTACACAATCAAACATATCTACGCCTAATGCGATGCATTCCAGGATATTTGCAGGTGTCCCCACTCCCATCAAATACCTCGGCTTATCCCCTGGTAAGATTCCACACACATGATCCGTCATTGCATACATATCTTCTGCTGGCTCTCCCACAGATAATCCTCCAATAGCATTTCCTTCCCGATCCTTGCTAGCAATATATTCCGCAGATTGTGTCCTAAGATCCTTGTAGACACTCCCTTGCACAATAGGAAAAAACGTCTGACTGTAACCATACTTACCCTCAGTTTCATCAAACCGATTAATGCATCGATCAAGCCAGCGATGCGTCATGTGCATGGACTTTTCAGCATAATCGTACTCGCAAGGGTATGGCGTGCATTCGTCAAATGCCATGATGATATCTGCTCCTATGGTCCGCTGAATGTCCATGATATTCTCTGGTGTAAAGAAGTGTCTGCTACCATCTTTATGAGATTGAAAATGAACTCCTTCTTCAACGATCTTTCTATTCTCTGCCAAAGAATACACCTGATATCCTCCACTATCGGTAAGCATGGGTTGATCCCATCCATTAAATCTGTGTAGACCACCAGCTTTCTCAATGACATCCAGTCCTGGACGCATATACAAATGATAGGTATTACCTAGAATTATTTGCGCTTTGATGTCCTCCCTTAGTTCTCTTTGATGCACTGCTTTTACCGTGGCAGCAGTACCTACAGGCATGAAGATAGGTGTCTGAATCTCCCCATGATCGGTCGCTAATTTTCCCGCCCTTGCTCTGGATTTACTATCGGTATGCTGTAAGTCGAATTTCATTGAGCGCAAAAGTAATTGGAAAGGACTTGCCGTAGCTTATTTGATTTTCTGATTCATTTTACTGATTGTTTTAATTTAATTCACCATATGGTAGTCTCGATCCTGTGGAGCGTTTTAATAATTCATCTTTTTATCACCTGCATATTGGCGCTTGCATTCACTATCAGATCTCCGAAAAAAAACAACTCTACAAAACCTTACTTATCCATAATTATCGCAGCAAGGAATGAAGAGCACAATCTCAAAGTCCTAATTCCCAAACTTCTCGAACAACAATACAAAACATTTGATATTACTATTGCCTTGGATCGGTGTTCCGACAATAGCAAAGAATACCTGTCTAAACTTGGAAACGAGGCAATCAAAATTATTGACATCACGCAGGTTCCTGTCGAATGGAATCCGAAGAAATATGCTTTGCAGACTGCCATAGAAAAGGCTGAAGGAGAATTTATCGTTTTGACAGATGCAGATTGTATCCCAAAATCAAAATCTTGGCTAACAAGCATTGAAAAAATGATAGATGATAAAACCGACATTGTTCTGGGACTATCACCTTACCAAAGCAATCACACCTTCTTAAGTCAGCATATCTCCTTCGAAGCTTTTATGACCGCCTTTCAATACGCTGGATTTGCCCTTTTAGGAAGGCCCTACATGGGGGTAGGAAGGAACCTATCCTTTAGAAAATCATTCTTTGAAGACAATAATGGATACAAACCCATCAAATCAATC
>JABSPG010000111.1:1662-10180 GCA_013214445.1 Ekhidna sp.
TCACGGGCGGTGATGACGATCTATTCATTCAGCAAAACGCCACAAAATCAAACACACGAGTGATGCTAGGTGAGACCTCTATCGTAGAAACACTTCCAAAAAAAACCTGGAAGTCTTATTTCCAGCAAAAGACTCGGCACTTTTCCGTAGGCTCGAGATACAAAAAATTTGACCAGACGCTACTCACCATTATACACCTTAGTCAGGTTTTGTTTTTCCTGCTTATTCCTTTTTTTATCGCAGAGGGATTATTTCTATGGCCGTATCTTATTTACCTATTTATTAAATTAGTGAGTTATAGATTTGCAGCGACTAAAATGGGCTTAAGGATCAACTATATTCTTATTCCATTCGTTGACATGCTATACGCAATGCAAACCCCGGTTCTTGCATTGTGGTCAAAACTCGAAAAGGACATTAAATGGAAGAACTAAATCGTCAGTTTTCTGATAAGGCACTTCGTGACTTTAAGCTGATAGACCTTGCCACCCAAGGTAAAGATCAAGGTGCGTATGCAGAGCTCATGCAGAGATACAAGAAGCCTGTGTATCACATGATTTTGAAAATGGTAAGAAACGTAGACGATGCAGAGGATCTTACCATTGAGGCATTCGCTAAGGCTTTCAAAAACCTGGCTAGGTTCAAAAAGGACTATACTTTCAGTACCTGGCTCTTTAGGATTGCAACGAATAACGCCATTGACTTTATCCGAAAGAAGAAGCTGAACACATTCAGCCTAAACAGCACCTTTACTGACGATAGCGGAGAATCTGTAAACATTGATGTGCAGGATAAAAACCTCACGCCCGACGAGGAAACCATCAAAGATCAGAAAATAGAGCTTGTGAGGATGTTTGTTGACAAACTTCCTGCCAAATACCAGCGATTGGTCAAGCTTAGATACTTTGATGAACTCTCTTACGATGAAATAGCAAAAGAACTGGAGGCACCATTGGGCACAGTAAAAGCACAACTTCATCGTGCTCGTGAACTAATGTACGAGCTAGTGAAAGACAAAAAGAAACACATCTGATTGATCACTTCATCCATTGTTTACAAGTATTTTCCGGATCTAACTGAACAACAAAAAAGTCAGTTTGATGCCCTATTAGAACTATACAACGAATGGAATGCAAAAATCAATGTCGTCAGCAGAAAAGACATTGATCAACTGTACGAGAGACATGTGCTTCATAGCTTAGGGATTGCGAAATTCATCTCCTTTGTCAATGGTTCCAGGATTTTAGACGTTGGTACGGGAGGCGGCTTCCCTGGCATCCCACTAGCTATCCTTTTTCCAGACTGCCATTTCCATTTGGTCGATTCGATCGGAAAGAAAATCACCGTAGTGAATGAAGTCGCAAAAGCTATTGGACTACCTAATCTCACAGCTGAACATCAGCGTATGGAAAAGGTAAAGGGAAAATTTGATTTTGTAGTTTCCAGAGCTGTCGCTCAAACAAAACAGCTGTACACATGGGCGCATCAGAAAGTCAGCAAAGAGCAAAAGAATGACCTAGACAATGGAATGATCCTCCTCAAGGGGGGTGATTTAGGACGAGAGATGCGGGAATTTGGAAGGGGCTACATCAAAAAAAGCCTCACCGAATACTTCGATGAGGCTTTCTTTGAAACTAAGAAAATAGTCTATGTTCCTGTTTTGTAGTCTTTTAGGTTAAAAACCGAAAGCTATACCAACCTGTATGTCAAGTTGCTCTAGGGGAGTATTGTATTTTACTTGTCCATTCAGAAACATGGTATCTCCCAAAGGGATCATTGTACCACCCCCTAGATTTAAACCTGTTGTGCTATCTGTTTCTTCTACAGAACCGAAACCAAAATCTGCTTTTGCAGTAACACTAGCAAATGAAAGCCCGGCTAATCCATAAAATTTTCCATCCGAAAAATAGTATCGACCATCTAAGTTGAAAGAAGAGAATTGGTTAGAGACCGCTCCACCTTGAACCTCAGATTTAAAAAAGAGGGTATAGCTAGGTGCGACGCTAATAACGTCTGTCACAAGGTACTCACCACCAACATTCAATCCTAGTCCAATCTTTGAGCTACCGTTATCATCAATACCAGCTTTAGTTCCAATCGCCAGACCAGCGTTAACTCTGATATCTCCTTGCTCTTGAGCGTTAGCCGTTACACCAACAAAAAGAAATGCAGTAAATAAGGTTAAAATTGTGATTTTTTTCATTTTGAATTGTAGTTTGATTTATTTGACAAATTAACAAATTCTGCTACACTAAAAAAATACCACATTGGCGGTATTTTTCAGTAGCACAAAAAAGCCTCATACAATTGGTATGATGCTTTTTATAGTTCTACTTGGTGATCACAATGCATAGAAGACATTTATCGATAACGTGTTGTTTGAAAAATCATCATCTTCTTCAGCAATTGATAAGTTTGATAAACCTGCATTATATCTGGTACCGAGAGCTATCTGAGAAGAGACTTCATAACCAATCCCAAAACCAACAGAGAAGTTTGTGTTACGACCTGCATAACCACCATGATCCATTATTACACCAAGCTGAGGGGCGAATTCCAACACTAATTCCTGGAAATTAAACTTCGCAATAACACCTCGATTAAGATTTGTAAAACGGAATTAATCGTCTCCCTCAAGCGAAATACCAACTTCTGGTTGCAATGAAAAAACAGTTATCAATTCCTCATTTAAATAAACTCCCGAATTATAACCGGATTCTTGTATCCGAAAGGTCGTAATCAAATTTTGAAAGATTTAGACCTCCCAAGACCGTAACTTGGATCTTGTGCATTAATAAAGTAAGTCATAGCTACCAAAGTGGCAATCAGTAGTATTCTTTTCATATTGCATATGCTGTTCTGTCAATTTCCCAGCAAGGAAAAATCACCTTACTTAAAAAACAAGTAAGTAATCTCTTAAACTGAAAGAGGTTTTTTTAAATTACCTAAGGTAAATCAGAGCAAGAGCCATTTACATCTTAAAATATCAAAAGTCAAAATCATGAACAAAAAATCAATCTTTCTTATCGCTATACTTTGTATTCTCTTTGCTTTTAATTCCAATGCTCAAGCACGCTTAGGCGGTGGCCTTGCCTATGGAAGCGAAGTGAAAAGCGGGGGAATCTCATTAAATGGCGAGTTTTTTTTAAAGAACAAGCTAGCGGTTGCTCCTGGGTTTATTTTCTACTTCGAGGATTTCTGGGAAGCAAATGCGAATGTTAATTTCATGCTAAGTGGAAATGATGCGGTTTTGCCTTATGCAATTGGTGGACTCAATCTTTTCTCCTCTAATGGAAATTCAGAATTAGGATTAAATGCAGGTATCGGAGCAAATTTTGATATTGGTTGGCGAGCGCGCTTATTTGGTGAAACAAAATATGTGTTAGGGGAGGCCGACCAGCTAGTGCTATTAGGAGGAGTGAAATTTCCAATTAATTAACAAAACAAGATTTATCACTAAATTAAAAGTCTCACAAAATGAGACTTTTTTTATGCCTAAAAAGATAGTAGTCCTCACAGGAGCTGGTATCAGTGCCGAGAGCGGACTTAAAACATTTAGAGATTCAGACGGACTGTGGGAAGGCCATGATGTTTCTGAAGTTGCTACTCCTGGTGCATGGCAGAAGGATCGTGCGTTTGTCTTGGAGTTTTACAACCAACGGCGAAAACAAGCCATGGAAGTTTGCCCGAATGCCGGTCATCTGTCACTTGCAGAACTTCAAGAACATTTTGACGTCTCCATCATCACTCAAAACATTGACGACTTGCATGAAAAAGCTGGTAGCAAGCAAGTCATGCACCTACATGGCGAAATCAGTAAAGTACGAAGTACTGTAGATCCTAATTTGATTTACGAACTGGAAGACTGGGAACTGAAAGAAGGAGACCGGTGCGAGAAAGGATCACAGCTGAGGCCACATATTGTCTGGTTTGGTGAAGCAGTACCCATGATGGACGCTGCAATAATAGAAGCACAATCCGCAGATATTTTCATAGTAGCTGGTACTTCCTTGGTTGTGTACCCAGCAGCTAGTCTGCTGGATTTTGTCCCTGCTGAAGCGCCAAAGTTCGTAGTAGATCCTAGCATCCCTACCATCGCTATGCAGAATAACTTCTATCTTTATGAAGAAGCAGCAACAACTGGATTACCAAAGATAAAAGCCCACCTTCTAGAAGAATATGCATGAGTAAATCTACCCTTGAGAATTTTTATAACGCCTTTAAATCTCATGATGCCAAGCAAATGGGTTCGTGCTATCACAAAGATGTCGTCTTCAACGATCCTGCATTCAAAAATTTAAGCCATGATCAGGTCAAAGCGATGTGGGAGATGCTAATTGAACGATCAAATGGAGTATTAACCATTGATTTTCATTCCGTATTAGGCGATAATGAGATGGCTCAGTGCACCTGGGAAGCGGAATACTTATTTTCCAAGACTGGTAATGAGGTGCATAACATTATCCACGCAACCATGAGATTCAAGGATGGACTTATAGTTGAGCACACGGACCAATTTGACTTTTGGAGATGGAGCGGAATGGCACTAGGCTTGCCAGGAAAGCTTCTTGGTTGGACGCCTTATCTAAAATCCAAAGTAAGAAAGATGGCAATGTCTTCGTTGCACAAATACATGCAGACAAAGTAGCATCAACCTAATTTTCCTCCATCAGAACTTTCAAGAGGTCCTTATCCTTAGACTCGTTCACACCTAACCAATCCAGCGTTGACTGATAGAAAATATTGTCTAGGTCTTTTTGTGGTAAATCCATTTCAGTAATGAATTTACCGATCTCCAAATCTCCCAACGGAAATGGATAATCTGATCCCAAACATACTTTCTCCGACCCAATCAAATCAATGACATATTTCAAATAGGTAGGGTCATGTGTGATACTATCGACCCAAAATTTACCTAGATACTCTCGCGGATTAACATTGTTATGTACAGCTACAAGGTCAGGCCTACAATTAAACCCATGTTCTAATCTCCCGATTGTAGCCAAAAGGGAACCTCCGGAATGTGCAAAGCATACCCTAAGTCGCGGGTATCGTTCAAACACTCCTCCAAAAATCATTGATGCTGCAGCACGAGCAGTTTCCGCTGGCATTCCAACCAGCCATGGCAGCCAATACTTTTCCATGTATTCCTTACCCATCATTTCCCAAGGATGAACCATAATGGCCATGTCCAATTTTTCACAAGCTTCGAAGAATTCAAAAAACCTGGGCTTGCTAAGGTTATGTTTATTTATGTTAGAGCCAATCTGAACTCCGGGAATCCCCAAACTCTTCAACCTTTCCAATTCTTGGATAGCTAAATCTGGGTCTTGCATCGGCACAGTACCCAAGCCAATGTAGTTTTTAGGATTTTCCTCCACTACCTGAGCTATGTGATCATTTAAAAACATGGATAGGTCCAGGCAATCATGTGCATCAGCCCAATAGCTAAACATTACCGGTATGGTGCAGATGACTTGCAATTGCGTGTCAAACAGCTTGTATTCTTCAATCCGAAGTTTCTCGTCCCAGCAGTTCGATTGAATCTCCCGAAAAAACTTATCTCCTTTCATCATCCGAGCAGCCTCAGGTTTGTGATGCAAAAGATGGATAAAGTCTCCGTAACCAAACTTTTCAGCAAAGTTTGGGATATTGTGAGGTAAGATATGCGTATGCATATCTATCTTCAAACTTGTCTGCTTAGCCATAATTCAAAATTAACTACAAAAAAGACGATTAGTTGTCAAAACAATAATCTGCTTGTAGGCTCTGTGCCTTTTCCATTCCTAATTGTGTTGCCCTGCCTAAGTAACTACACGCTTTCACTTTCTGTTTTAAACTGAAATAAGCCATTGCTGCGTTGAACCAAACATTGTCATAAGTAGGATCAACAGTCAAGTACTGCTCATAAAACCCGATGGCCTCTTCAAATTTCTCTTCATAAAAAAGTGTATTCCCGATCAAGTAGAGAGCTTCGATTCGTTCCGGTACGAATTGCAGCAAAGAAATAAAATCTCTACGGGCCGCATCATATTTCTGAATTCTTACTAGAGCCTTGCCTCGCCCTAATAAGGCAAATTCATCTTCGGGCTGAGCTAAGACTGCCTTTGAATAATATTCAATTGCTAGTTCATATTCACCTTTTTCAAAGGCATTTGCTCCTACTAAATTGAGCATAGGTGTAAATGTATCGTTTTGCATCAGAGATGTAGGCAGAAGGGTTTTATCATCGATTAGAACGAGATTGTACCACGCATTATAATTGATACTGTCCAGTTGGATGGCTCTTTGCAAATCTGCAATAGCTTCTTTTTCCCTTCCCATTTTCACAAAAAGCTGTGAACGATTTATTCGACAATCTGCACTTTCATCAATTTCAAGTGCTCTCTCAAAATCGTTCAATGCTTCCTCCCATTCATCTATGTTCTGATATGATGCAGCTCGATATTGGTATACTTTGCTAAGCAAGGAATTTAAAGTTGTGATGAAAGTGCCTTTTGCTCCAGAAGGATCATTTCCATAGTATACTGCCTTTGTGTCACCCCGATGATGATTATCTATTACAAAAGTGAAATCCTCAATCGCCCTTTCAAAACTTGAAGAATTGAAGTAAATCAACCCCTTTTGAAAATAGGCTTCTACGTTTCCAGGATCCTTTCTAACCACAGCTTCAAGGTCTGCCAATGCTCTCAAATCCTGCTGCTCTGCTATATGAATTAATGCACTGAGAAAATAATCTTCTGAAGATGGTTTTTGGGAAAGGCGAATGTCAATGTATATTCTAGCCGAATCTAGTTCACCCTCACTGAAAAAATTACTTGCCCTCTGATAAGGATCATCTTGGGCGCCAAGGTAAAAACCTACACAAATGAAAAAGAGAATAAATACAGTCTTCATTGAAATACAGTCCTAAAAATCAACGAAGACAGGAAGAGATTGGTTAGAGCACTTTTTGTATTTGCATCCCACTCTCTTTGCTCAAATGCTCAAATTTTCCATTGTCAAGTTTGTAAAAACTGATGGCCATCACCAAAAACAAACCGGCTCCTTGTGGTATAATCCGATTGTCCACGGAGACCATCCCAGTCATAGGTTCTGTGGGTATTTTCAGTAGGGGTAACATAGAACTCTCGTAAGTGCCAAATTTTCCATGGAGCTCTTTATTCAAAGGAACGTAACCTTCCTCTTGCTGATCGAATTGATAGTCAGAAAGCGCAATTAACCTGGCTGTAATCTTGAAATTAGTCGCGCCTTTTGGACTCTTAAATGTCTTTTCTGGAATGAATGCCGGGAAATGAAGGATCACCTGACCTCTCTGAGAGCCTGGCTTCACAAAATATTTAGCTCCAAAAACTTCCTCATAAGGTGCTTTGGTATTGAACTCAAAACCTTTCAAGAGGTGACCATGCTTACTCAGGAAAAGAGGTCTTGTTCCTGTCTTGCCTTCTTCCATTTTAGCAAGATTTCTAAACTGTGCAGTAAGCTTTCCAGAAACATACGTCTCGCAAATTTCTGACATCCCTCTTGATAAAGATTGTCTAAGCGTTTTTGCCATCATCGAGGCAACACCAAATTCCTTTTGATTATTTCTAAGCTCTTTGTAAGATGCCTTGGTTTTTATCTGACGTGCTGTGGGCCCCCCTTTTTTTGCAATGATCTCCTTGTCCAAACCTTTTAGTTTGTACCTCCTGTAGCCTTTAGGGAGTTCGATATCTATAGTTTTGTTTCGGGATTCATCCATCATCTTCGTCAATTTTAGCTCTGGTTGAGAAATACTGGTCTTCACTTAAGATCGATGAAGATAGTCATTTGACCCGTAACAACAAAATTTATCAATTCATTAATCGCTTGACACATTTAATCACTATCCATTGATAATTATATACTTATGAAATGTTTCTTTTTATTTGTTACATAACTTTTTTATAATATCATTTTTTTAAGGTTGATACGTTGTTTAGTTTTCCTTTCGTATAGCATGATCAAGAAACTAATTTTAGCAATCTTCATACTTACCTCAGGGATCTCCGTTTCCTCTTGCAGATCCAGTCAACAAACGATCAAGACTGTGAAACCGAAGAAGCATTGGTTTCCCTATAATCAAGCAAAACATAGAAAAAGAAAACGTACTAAAACAGTACGAATGAAAACCTAAGCTTATGAGAATCATTAAATTCTTTGCCATGGCAGTGCTGGCTTATGCCTGCACTACTGCACCCCAAAAACCACAATCCGAACCAAAAGAACCAGAAACTGGACCTCTAGGGGAAAGTGCGATGATATCTTCCGCTCATCCATTAGCCACCAAAGCTGGAGTTGAGATACTTAAGAATGGAGGAAATGCCATAGACGCTGCAGTTGCAGTGAAATTTGCGTTGGCCGTGGTATTCCCTCGCGCAGGAAACCTAGGCGGTGGTGGATTTTGTGTCTTCAGAATGAACGATGGAAGCGTAGGATCGATAGATTTTCGTGAAAAAGCACCACTGAATGCCACAAGGGACATGTACCTTGATGGTGA
>JABSPG010000112.1 GCA_013214445.1 Ekhidna sp.
CAGTCATCCACCCAGAGTCAGGGGAAAGAAGGAAAGCTGCCAGTCTTGCTACTTCTTCTGCCGTACCTACTCTGTTCAATGCATGCCTTTTGCCAGAGGATTCTTTTTTCTCTTCGGACGATAGGATTCTACTGGCTAGAGGTGTGTCAGTCACCGAGGGCGCTATGCAGTTTACTCGAACTCCAGGCGCAAGCTCTGCCGCAAGTGAACGTGTGATGCCTTCTAGCGCTCCTTTACTGGCTGCTACTGAGGAATGAAATGGCATCCCTTGTTGCACCGCCACAGTACTGAAAAAAACAATGGAAGCATTGCCCTGCTTTTTTAGCTGCTTTACAATAGGTTGTAGGGTTCTTACAGCGCCCATCACATTGACTTCAAAATCTTGCTGAAAGTCTCTGACCTTTAGTCCATGAAACGGCTTGAGATTTATCGTGCCTGGACAATAGGCAAACCCATCAATGGTTTCGAGATTCAAATTTGGACTCTCCTCTGAAGTCACATCGTATTCAATATGATCCACATTAGTGAGTGATTCCAGGTTACCAATACTTCTTGAGAGCACGGTTACATGATGACCTGCTTCCGATAGTTGTTTGGTTAATTCGTATCCTATGCCGGAGCTACCTCCGACTACTATATAGTTTTTTGTCATGCATTATTAACCATCCTGCTATTTGAAAGTTTGCTAATCAACCTTTGATTAATGGAAGCTTGAGTAGTGCTTGGATGAGTACCGCAGTGCAGATTATTGTATATAGAATGGAAACCAAAATGATCTGTTTGCTAGAGGAGATTAGATAAAAACCAATCAGTGGTAGTAGCTGCAGCGCATGCATCCCGAGAAAATGTGCCACCCTTAAATCTCCATACTTCACACTCCAGTTCAGAAGTTTCAAACCTGTTTCGCCATCAGGCCCGCCTACGGTGTGCGAAAGCCGGGCACCCATTAGTCCTCCTTCAAATGCGAAGATCACAAAACAAATGATTCCCAGACGGATACCCCACAAATAGGAAGGTGGGAGAGAGGCGTAGGTCCCCGTAAAAAAGAGAACTCCAATGTATAGTGTAAAGAGGGTCATGATACTAATGGCTATCCCCATCAACTGAAACATAAAAGCATTTTGAGGGGTGGAGACATTAAAATGTGAAAGTTCTCCAATAGAAGCCTTATAGGTAATATAGCCGAGTTCAAAAGTAAGCACTGCAATGACTACCCATGTGTAGATCATGTTGGTTTTTGGATGGTCTAAGTACCCGAGATACCAAGCCATCGACCAAGAAAACGCCACACTAGAAATGAAAAACTTGAAAGGTTTGATATAGGCATTGATTCCCCAAACTTCCGTATTGGTGGTAAGAGATAGAATACCTGTAGCCACACTGCCTAGAAGACACAATAACCCAAAGACAAACAATGCCTGATTTCTTTGACTCAATTCATTGATAAAATCCATAATTCGAAAGTCTTGGATTTATCAACTTCTAACAAGGACTTTCCTAGTGAAGCTGATTTTGTGTTTGTTGAATCCAGAATTTTATCATCCAAAAATCACAGTTGCATTCAATTACAGTTTGAAACTGTCAACCGATTTGGAGATCTTCTTGCCCATTTCATTCAAGTCGCCTGACCGTTGATTAAGTTCTCTCATACTGGCGGATAACTCTGATGCTGAGGCTGCCATTTCTTCCGAACTTGTTGCGGTCTGCTCGGCCACTAGCAAGACAGATTCCATGGCTGAGAAAACATTGGAGATTCGCTCGTTTTGGTCTTTGGTTATACCCATGATATTATCTGAAATCTTAAGTGTCTCCTCTGATGAGTTTGAGATGGTTTTAAGCATTTCATTCGTTTCCATGGTTGAGTCTACACCCGTTTTAACATGCTTTGCCATGTCTGTCATGGTTTTACGTGCTGTCTCTGTGTCTGTGCTTACATTATTGACAATGCTTTCTATTTCTTTTGTGCTGGACTGGGCCCTCTCAGCTAGCTTACGTATCTCTTCTGCGACAACAGCAAATCCTTTCCCATTTTCTCCTGCTTGAGCGGCCTCAATAGCGGCGTTCAGTGCCAGTAAGTTTGTTTGAGATGCAATCTCTGTGATGACTTTCAAGATGTTTTTGATTTGAGATGATCTCTCAGACAGTGTATTGATGGAGTCTAAGGTACGGTCAGAAAAGTCTGAGATTACCTGCATGTCATTTACGACGTGATTGACTGTGCCAAGTCCCTTTTGGCTAGCTTCATTACCATTTTTAGCAGCATCATAAATGCTATTTACATCCATGAGCATTTTATTTGAAGACTCCACCACTTCTTCAATGGTCTTAGAAGTGTTTTCTATCGTTTGCAGTTGTTTTTGAGCTCCTTCGCTCAATACTGCTATCGTATTGGCCATTTTATTGGTATTGGTGTCCATTTCATTGCCTGAGAGTAGCATTTGATTTGTGGCGGATTCCAATGTATTGGTATCCATTGTTATGTCACTCAGTAGATTTCGAATGTTATTTAGGCCAGTCCCTAGGTTATCAAACAGGGATTTTATATCTCCTTTTGCTTGCGTATCAAATTGGCTAGTTAAATCTCCTTCTGAAAGTTTTTTTGCCGCATCGTTAATGGCAATCACAGGGTTGGATATGGAGTCTAAAAGCTGGTTGATTGACTTGCCCAGTTCAAGCCAGACCTTGTGCTTATTTGATAGATCCAGTCTGGCTGAAAGATCACCTTCTTCCGATGCTTTACGAACCACTTCTTTTGTTTCCACAATGATCTTGTCCGTAATTTCAGCAAAGTTCTCACCTAAAGAAGAAAGCATTTCATTTACATTGTCACTAGCCATCTCCTCATCTGAGTTGGAGATTCGAGCTGCTACCTCACTAAGGTTTCCCGCTAGCATTTTCATTTCATCATACTGAGTTGCTAATTCTGCTTCATTGGTTATCCGCTTTCTGGTTTGATGATAGAGCTGAAATGAGACACTTGCAGCGGTAACTACTCCTAGAACAGCTAATCCCATGTGATAGAAAAAGGTCATATTGGTTAGCTGATCCATGTTTATAAAATACTGCATGTATTCATTTTGACCACTTCGAACCAAAAAGAAGATACTGAAATGATGGACCACAATGATTCCCGCAAAAGGCACATATACTTTCCAGTCCTGATAGAAGATCAAGAACATGGGCATGATGAAGAACCAGAAGTGCATTTCATATAGTCCATTCAATTGAGCAAGGTATTGAACCATGTATAATGCCATCACTGTGCCTGCCATCAGCCTCACTAAGATGCTTTCTTTGAAGAAAAATCTGGTGGCAAGAAAAGATAGAAATAGAAGGGAGCCCATACCCAGACCCAATGTCCATGAATCATAATGTATAGAAATGACCGCACCGAAAAGCCAAAGTCCAGCGATCATGTAGGTGACCAGGTTATCCGTCTGCTTGCTCTGATTTCTGTAGTGTTCAGCTATTGCTTCTTCAATATTCCGTGTACTCATAATTTGTTTTCTTTTATTTGACAGCCTACTGCGTTGGTCTGTAGGGTAGGAAGTATAGGAAATTTATCATGTTCGATCATGAATTCTAATGCCAGCGCCGGGCCTGAGTATTTGATTTCGTTAGCTCCGCACAAACCGTTTTTACCATTATAATTTGCAAAAAAGCTACCCTTGCCTTCTTTGTAGATAATGGCGGAAGGAGTGCTCGTAACTCCACAATACTTGTATATTTCTTGAGATGGATCTTCAATAATCGTGAAATATGAGGGAATCACCCCTTTTTTTAATTGATTGGATGTACTTGAGGTAATTAGGAAAAACTTGATTTTTCCATCCTGATTCTCTGCAATTCTGGGAAGGTGGGCTAGATTAATTCTGCTGTTTAGGCAGGAGGGATCGAAGAAGTGTAAGTAGTTCACTTGATTGCTACTCAAAAAGTCTAAATCAGCTGGATTTTGATTGATAACAGCTGAAGTCTTTTGTGGCAGATAGGAGCTGAGGTTTTCCATCCACAAAATGAATACTGCACCAGCAAGACAGGAGCTTAAAACAATGAAACCTGCAATCTTCCTCATCATCTATGAATTTAATCAGAAGTACCTTAAAATGAGCAGGGACTCAATTTAATAGAAGCTTTTTAAGGGATTACCTTAATGGATTAAGAGAGAATTTAAAGTGTTATGTGAATTTAATTGGTGATTCTTGCTAAGTACTGATCGTTTTCGTCAGTCATCAAAATCTCTAGCGAGAGTCCCAAAGCGTTAGTAATGGATCTAAGCTTTTCTTGATCAACATATACCCAATCAAACCAGCCCCCCATGTTGCCTTTATATTCATATCGATACTTTACCTCACCATAGTAGCCTTGGCCTTTGGGAATGTGATCTTCGTACAAATAACTAATATCAGATGAGTCAATCAGTAGTTGACCGTCCTGTTCCAAAAGAGCCATGCATTTCTTAAGAAAAGCAGGAACTCCTTTTAGCGTTCCTGCTAAACCGAGACCGTTCATTAGCACAAGGACAGTATTATACCTTCCCTTATGTTTTTCAAAACCTTGAAAAATGCAGTTTCGCACACCGGATTGTTGCATTACTTGGAAGCAACCTGGGGAGTTTTCGAGCGCATCAACCTCAAAACCGCGTGATTGAAGTGTGAGTGAGTGTGCTCCTGCTCCAGCCCCAAGATCCAAGACTTTGCCGCTACATTCAATCAGAGCCAAATTTTCAAGTGTGGTGAAGTCCAGCTCATCTCTGAAGAAAACTGCGACGGGCATCTCTTCAGGAGCATCATAGTTATTGTGAATGATTAGTGTAGCATCCTCATCTCCTTGATAGTAGTCGGTGATTGCAATTCCATATAGATCGTTCAATGTCTTTTTTATCTAATAGATGAATAGGATGGAGAAGTATTTTTTTGATGGAAAAATGGTACTTTCTGCTATTTTGAAGATGTTATAAGTTTACTCTGGAAGGCACGGCAGCCAGTGTTTTTTCTCGCACTATTAAGCATGTCCATATCACCCACCAAGCATCTACGATAAAGGCAATTTTTTGAAGAAAGGGGAGGTAGTAGAAACCTAACTTAGTTTCGAAAATGAAGAATACGACGATACTCAATGCGTAGCAAAAGTATGCCAAGAGCTTAAGGTTACCTTTTGGATACTTGGCCATCTCTATGAAAAATGGGACTAAAGCAAACGTGCCTAAAATTCCGGTGATGGTCACAATCAAATCGTGATGTCTGGTAAACATCAAAATAAATACCGTCATCGTCAGTACACCAAATACCCTTACCATCTTCGTGTTTCTATTCTTTGCGGGGAAGATTTCCGGAAGTAAATAAAAGAACGAAATCATCGTCAAACTAAGAATTAGATGCGCTACAATTCCGATCCCACGTGCATGATTAGTTTGATTTTCATGTATGGTGATGTTAGTTACGTCGCATAAAAAATTATGAAAGAAACTGTAGCTTGAGTCAAAAGGAAGATTGATTGAGCCTCCTTCGTACTGAACTGCTGCGATCGAAAACACAATGACGTATAATCCTAATCCGACAATAGGGAATATGGGTAGGTATTTTTTGAGTTTACGTCGCACGATCCAAAGAAAGATTACTTCACGATAAATACATAGCCTCTTTGGTAGTTTCTTGAGGAGTGCTAAGAATTGGAAAAGCAAGTTACATTACTCTCGTATCATCCAAACGTCCGATTCATAAGCTCCGTGATCTTCTTTGCACTCTCCTGAGCCCAGATACGATAGGTCAGTTCGGATGGATGAACTCCATCGCTAAAGAAGTCTTTGTCGGAACTTGAACCAGTCTTTTCGATCCATTGGGAAAGCCGAATCCTATCGGACAAGAAATAGACATTGTCGTGGTGTGTACAGATTTTTCTAAGCTCTTCCCCGAAGATTTCTACCAGATTGCCGATGGTAAACTTAATCAATGGGGTGAAAGCCGGGAAGTCTTTGATTGGCGGCATATTTACAAAGTAGATAGGAGTGTCATCAAACTTTGATTGGATGGATTTGATCAGGTTGATGATGTCCCCCTGCCATTTTCTAGGAGTGTTCAATTCAAATGCGTCATTCCCACCCATGGCGATCACTATTAGGTCAGGATCAGGTACGTCAATCTTTGGGATAATTCTCTCAGTCACTTTTTTTACTGTGTACCCACTCTTAGCGAAGACCTTCCAATCAATATTGACTTCCAGGTCTTCAGCAAGACTTTTCGCTAACCATCCAGAAAATCCGTGATCATGCGTCTCAACACCGACACCAGCCATCGTACTCTCACCAATCGTGATGACTTTCATCGTTCGGTCTTGGTTAAGATCTACTAATCCCTCGGGATTAGTTGCTTCAGGGAGGGAAGGAACGCTGGCCTTGATTTTCTTTCCCTGTAGGTACATCAATGGAAGTAGCGGGATCGAAATAAGGCTACCTGCTAAGTATCTAAGATTCATTTGGCAAAGTAAGAGACTTATTTGTTAAGTCTCTCCAATGCCTCAATGATCTCTGATGGTTCTAGTCTGTAGGTATAGTCCTCCGGAACAAAGGAAAAAACAACTGTCCCCGAAGCGTCTATCACATAAGTCGCTGGCATGGGAAGCTCATAGTCTTCATTTCCATTGTGTTGATCTACGTGCAAGTTGAAAGAATGGTAGACCTCTCTTAGATCCTCTGGCATTTGAAAGACTAAGCCTAGTTCCTTTGCGTAACTGTTTTCCTCATCGCTTAGTACCTCAAAGGTCAGTTCATTTTTTTCTTTGGTACTCAGTGAATGATCAGGGGTCTCTGGTGAAATTGCCACTAGCTGCGCATTGTGGTGGTTTAGCTCACCCAGGATTTGTTGTAGCGCTCGAAGTTCCATGTTGCAGTAAGGGCACCATCCACCTCGATAAAAAGAGATCACCAAAGGTCCTTCGGATAGTAAATCTTCTGAATTGATCTGTGATCCAAGCGCATTTGGTAGGTTGAATGGAGGAAGTTTGTCTCCGTTCTTAAGAGCTTTTTCCGCAAGATGCTTTGACTTTAATGCTGCTGTGCTGGCCTGCATTACAGCATGTTTTTCTGCTGGTATATTCTTGGCAGACGAAGTTTGTCTTTGTTCTAATTCTTGTGCTAGTGACATGATTTTTCGTTCTTTATAAAATCCTAGAACGCAATATGAATGAAAGGATGCGCTAATTGTACTTTTCACACTCAATAGGTCGTGAAGGCGTCAGTTTTTCGAATTATGTCTCGTGAAGGAAATATTCAACAAGTAACTTTTTCAATAAATTGATTGGCTGCTTTGAATAGTCGATCCTTCTTGTCTTCGTTCATCTTTCTCAGTGTCGCCACCATCATAGACATGCGTTGATTCTTAGCGAATGTTTCCACATTTTCAGCAATAAATCTCCAGTAAAGGCCGTTGACAATATCTTCCCATTCTCCTTTTCCATAGTGGCTCATTTTTCGGATATAGTTTGCCCCACCGATGTAAGGTTTGGTAGCAAAGATTCCACCATCGGAAAACTGACTCATTCCATAGACATTAGGCGCCATCACCCAATCCGATGAATCCACATACATCTCCATAAACCATCTGTATACTTCATCCGGGTCGATTTCACACAAAAGCATGATGTTGCCCAAGACCATTAGTCGCTCTATGTGATGGGTATAGCCATGTTTTACCGCCTTTTTGATTGCACCATCCAATGGAGGCACTCCCGTGGTACCCTCGTACCAACAGGGCTTCAATTTTCTGTGATGACCAAAATGATTGATGTTCAGCTTTTCGTCATATTCATGGTAGATTCCTCGCATGAACTCTCGCCATCCAATGATCTGACGGACAAATCCCTCCACTGAGGGGTAATGTGTATTGTGCTTATCTGAGTGGGAGAGTGCTTTATCCACCACTTCGTCTGGTGTGATTAGTCCGAGGTTGATGTAAGGGGAGAGCACGGAATGAAAAAGAAACACTTCCTGATGTTCGATCGCATCCTCGTATGGACCGAAATTTTCAAAGCGCTCGGCCAAGAACTTGTCCAATAGGGAGAGCGCCATTATTCTCGTTGTTGCCCAGTTGAAATTGCTTGAATCTCCGGGGTGATCAGCGAATAGTTCTTCTACAAGTGTCATAATTTCCTTCGTATGATCGGTAGGCTCGAGGGTAGGAGCGTCCGGCACTTTTACGTCTTTTGGAAGTTTTTTTCTGTTGTCTTCATCAAAAGACCATTGACCATATAAAGGTTGTCCTTTGGCATCTACTAATATTTCAAACTTCTTTCGCTGCTGCTGATAAAAAGTATGCATGAAAGGCCTCTTGACTTGTTCGTTGTATTTTTTGAACGCTTCTTTCGTGGTGATAAAGGCAGGAGAATCGACAAGGGTCAACGCTATGCCTCTATCCTTGCAAAAAGTTTGAATACGCTTTTCGAAGAAATGATCCTCAATGTCGTAAGTCACAATTTCCTTGATATCGCGATGTTCCAGCAAGGTATCGGCCAGCTTATCTTCATAGCTTTTGTTCTTGGTATCCACCGACAGCTGGTGGTAGGTTAGTTGGTGCTTCTTTTCAATCTCCTGCGCATGCGAACGCATGGCTGATAGGAACAAAATGAGTTTGTGCTTATGGTATTTGAAGTGCGTACACAAACCCGCATCTTCCGCCATGAAAAAGAGTGTTTCTTCGTCTGGGTTGAGTCTGTGGTGATCTGGGAAAAGACAGTTTCCAAGGATTAGCGCGAGTCTTTTATGAGTCATGGCTACCTAACTATGCGCTAAATGAATTGTTGCGGCTTCTACGGATCGTTTTTTTAAAATCTTAAATAACGACTTTAAGATTTCTTTTTCTATCTTGATACGTACGTTACACGACATAGTGCCAGTGCACTATATTCGGATGTTGTGGGGCATGACTGAGATACTTAATTTAAATCCTAAAAGCTCAAAACATAAAAAAATACGCTATTCTAACTTTCACAGTGGCAGGAATGGTTTACGGAATAGCTCAAAATCAATCAGGGCACGAAGGGTTTAACTCAATAGTTCCACTAAGTAATTGCATCTTCATTTTATCAAGAGAAGACTCTTAAAAGTTATCTTTTATGATAACTTTGCTTTGTGAATAGAAAAATAATCTTCTATGAAAATTACTTCATTGAATTTTACCAACAACAAGACCAAAAGGTTAAAGGTAAAATTCAGTACGTTTTCGAGTTGATTAAACAGGTTGACAAAGTTCCTGAGAAGTTTTTAAAGCATTTGACGGGGACTAACGGGCTTTATGAAATCCGAATTGAATATCAGTCAAATATTTATCGGGTTTTCTGTTGTTTCGACGATGGTCAACTGGTTGTTTTATTTAACGGATTTCAGAAAAAGACTCAAAAAACTCCTACAAAGGAAATTGACAGAGCTCAACAACTGATGAAGGAGTATTTTGAAAACAAAAATAGATCATGAAAGAATATAAAAACATAAAGACGTTTGAAGATTTGATCGAACTTGAACATGGGAAAATTGGCACTGAAACTCGAAACAAATATGAGGAAGGTTCACAGATGTTCATTGTAAGTGAAATGTTAAAAGCTGCTCGTAAAGAAGCAAACATGACCCAAGAGCAACTCGCCGAAAAGTCAGGTACAAAAAAGAGCTACATTTCAAAGATTGAGAACGCAAAAGGAAACATTCAACTTTCTACTTTAATCCGGATTTTCGAACAAGGATTGAATCGTCGAATTGGACTAACCTTCCTGTAAAAAATGAATACGCACCACAATAGACACCAAAATGAATATGCGAACTGAACCATCTGGAGGGGCAATTCCGAAATAGAATCTTTCGTTATTCTGGCAATTGGAACGAATACGCTAACTGGCTGAAACAAGCCAAATAAAACGAATGCCGAACAAAGGGTATATCGAAATGCCTTACCTAGGCATTCTGCTAAGAGCTTGCAAAAAGTCCCGCTTATCCTCTGCTATAAAAAGGTGTGTTTTTTTGTCTAAATTGAGTCTGTGGTGATCCGGGAAAAGACAATTTCCAAGGATTAGCGCGAGTCTTTTATGAGGAATGGCTACCTAACCATGCGCTAATAGAATCGTTGCTGTCTTTACGGATAGTTTTGAGATTCTAAACAAGGCTCTTAAAGTACTTTTTATATTCGCATGTATATA
>JABSPG010000113.1:0-7476 GCA_013214445.1 Ekhidna sp.
GCTCCCCCAGAGACAATAAAGACCTTATTTTGCAGCTGAAGATCCATAGGCTAAGACCAAGCTTTTACTTCCTGCCTTGACGATCCTAATCCTTCTATTCCCAACTCCATCACATCTCCATCTTTTAAATAAACTGGGGGCTTGTATCCAAAACCTACGCCTTCTGGTGTACCTGTAGAGATGATATCCCCTGGCATAAGACTCATGAATTGAGATAGATACGACACCACCTCGGGAATATCAAAAATGAAATCGTTGGTATTTCCATCCTGATGCTTTTCTCCATTTACAGTCAACCAAAGGTTTAGATTATGGGGATCCTTCACTTCGTCCTTAGTCACTACATAAGGGCCTAAAGGAGCAAACGTATCGCAGCTTTTCCCCTTTACCCATTGACCGCCGCGCTCCAGCTGAAAGCCTCTTTCACTCACATCGTTGTGCAAACAATAACCCGCCACATGATCCATGGCATCTGCCTTTTCTACATAATTGGCTCGTTTTCCTATCACTACTGCAAGCTCTACCTCCCAATCCGTCTTCTCGCTGTTTTTTGGAATGACCACATCGTCATTGGGACCGACAATGCTAGAAGTAGCCTTAAAAAACACCACCGGTTCTTCCGGTACATCCATTCCAGCCTCTTTGGCATGGTTTCGATAATTGAGGCCAATACATACAATCTTGCCTGGACGGGCAACCGGGCAACCAAGGCGTACATCAGTAGAAACCTCTTCAGCCTCTGATGTATCAAAAATTTTCGCAAGATTTTGTAGTCCGTCTCCAGCGAAAAACTCTTCATCGTAATCCCTTACGATGTTACTAACATCGTATCTTTTACCTTCAACCTCCACACCTGGCTTTTCGCTTCCTGCAGCTCCAAATCGTATTAGTTTCATTTCGTTTATTTGTTATGAGTTTAGCTTTACAAATCCTCCATCGATGGTGAAATCTGAACCTGTAATGAACGCAGCTTCATCGCTGGCTAAGTACTGAACCAGATCACCGATTTCTTGCGGTTTTCCCATCCTACCAATTGGCTGTGTTTTTGACAATGCTTCAAACATCTCTTCCTCTTTACCTGGGTAATTCTTTGCTAAAAATCCATCTACAAAGGGTGTATGAACTCTGGCGGGAGAAATGGTATTGCATCTAATATTATACTGGAGGTAGTCTTTTGCCACCGAGAGTGACAAGCTATAGACGGCACCTTTGGTCATGGAGTAGGCAAAGCGATCGTTCAAGCCGACAGTCGCGGCAATTGAAGCCATGTTGATTATGGAGCCACCATTTTGTTTCATGAATGGGACTGCTGCTTTGATGCTGTTATAAACGCCCATGACATTCACATTGAACAGCCTCTGCATATCCTCTACTGTGGTTGTTTCCACGTTTCCGATATGTGCAATTCCAGCATTATTTACAACTACATCTATCGGGTTATCATCGCTAATTGCTTTAATCACATTCTCGACATTGACGCTATTGCTAACATCGCATTGATGCACTATCACCTTTCCTTCAGCTTGTCCAGAAACCTCCTTGGCAGCTTCAATGGATAAATCAAGCAGATGAACCGTAGCTTCTGCTTTTGCCATTGCAAAAACGATGGAAGCGCCTATTCCACTTCCTCCACCAGTAACGATCACCGTTTTTCCTGACAGATTGAATTTACTCATAACGATACCCCTCTTTTCCAGTAGATAAAATCATTTTGTTCCAATTCCATAGCCTTGGTTTCTTCGCCACTCGCAACAGCGATTATTTTTTCTAGAAGCTCCTCTCCTACCTCCTCGATCGATTTCTTACCCTCGATAATTTCACCCGTATTAAAATCAATAATATCTGACATTTTCTCGAAGAGACGGGTATTGCTAGAAATCTTGACAACCGGCGCTACTGGATTTCCAGTCGGTGTTCCAAGACCGGTAGTAAATAAGATAATGTTAGCACCTGCTCCTGCGAGTCCCGTAGTGGACTCCACATCGTTACCTGGAGTGCACAGAAGATTTAACCCAGGCTTTGAAACATGCTCAGTATAATCCAACACATCACTTATGGGTGCAGTACCCCCCTTTTTTGCTGCGCCAGCAGATTTAATTGCGTCTGTTATTAAACCGTCCTTGATGTTGCCGGGGGATGGATTCATATCAAAACCAGAACCAACTGCTTTTGCACTCTTTTCATATTCAGTCTGAATTCTATAGAATTTTTCGGCTAGTTCTTGCGTCTTGGAACGATTCAAGATTTCTTGTTCGACTCCATTTAATTCAGGAAACTCGCTTAAGATAGTGGCACCTCCAAGTGAAACTACCATATCTGAAACCTGGCCTACTGCTGGGTTAGCAGAAATACCTGAAAACCCATCAGAACCACCGCACTCCAGCCCTAAGACTAACTTATCTAATGAAGCTGGCTGTCTCTTTGATTGGCTATCTACGATCTTAAGTTGCTCTACTGTATCTTTTATTGCGCCTTTGATCAACTGTTCTTCGGATTTGACTTGCTGTTGTTCATAAAACAAGATCGGTTTGTCTGAATCAGGATACAATTCTTTATTAATCTCCTGAAACCAGCGCACCTGGGCATGTTGACAGCCTAAACTGAGTATAGTGGCTCCAGCGACATTTGGATGATTGGTATAACTGACCAGGAGACGAAGCAGTGTCTCAGCATCATGTTTGGTGCTCCCGCAACCTCCATCATGATATAAAAACTTAACTCCATCTACATTCTTAAAAACTTGCTTTTTCTTCTGAGGCTCTATGAGATTTTCACTACCTAGCAGTTCCTCCGCAAATGCCATGTACTTGTTAGGTTTTTTGTAGCCTAGGGAATTCAGTAGTGTTTCTTCAATTATTTTAAGGTTTCGATTTTCGCAAAACACCAAAGGAATGAATAACCAATAATTGGCTGTTCCTACTCTTCCGTCTGATCTTTGATAACCCATGAAAGTACGTTCTCTCCATGCTGCCGTCTCTAGAGCTTTCCAAGAAAACTCTTCCCTCTTACTAGGGTCCATCTTGTTGGCGAAATGACTGATATTTTCAGTAGTCATCAACGATCCTGCAACTAAATCAACATTTGCTGTTCCTACAGGCACTCCATACATGGTTACTTTTCCACCTTTTGGAATATCTTCAAGAAAAAACTTATGCTTTTGTGGAATATCCTCTACTAAACCGAACAGCTCACCATCCAATTCCAAAGACCCTTTTTCTAGGTCAGACAATGCAACCATTACATTGTCTCGCTTATCGATTTTCAAAAATCTTTTCACAGGAATTTTTTATATCTGTGTAATTTATACACAGTTTATTAATTTTCATTCCTTTAGAATAGTATTTTGGATTCCACTCAAACGATTTAAATCTCTCGAAACGTAGATTATTCTACTACTTAGGAGCTGAAAAACCCATTAGAAATGCCTCTAGACAAGAATATCAGAAAGTCTATAAGTCAGTATGTATAGGAAAGAAGTCTCTTCTTCTTTCTTAGATCTTTCTTAGATCTATATCGCCTGATAGTATATCGCTAGCATACTTTACGATCTGAGATTTTAAACCTACAATGGTATTAAGGTCAAGTCCCCAAATATCTTTCGCTCCTAACCAACTGCTTACAACTTCCTCTATTGAGTCGAATTCAGTCCAGATCTTATTAGCCATATCCAAGATCATCTGGTCGTCTTTCAATTCTATTTTTTTACCATTAAATTCTCCCTTGTAATAGCAGAGTAGTGCCGCAAAAGAATAGACCAAGTGTTTTGGAAGTTGCTTATCTCTCAGATAGAAATCAAGCATACTTGGCAACACCCGGACTTTAAACTTGGATATGGAATTCAGAGCAATGCTTGCAATCGCATGATTTAGTGATTCATTTCTAAACCTATTGAGCACATCGTCCGCATAAGAGGTAAGCTCATCCCTTGACATGGTAATAGTAGGAATGATTTCATCGTAAATAGCAGACTTTACAAATGTCAATAAATCTTCTCTCTCGAAGAGTTCATGCACATACTTTACACCTAGAAAAAACGCGACAGGTACTAAGCAGGTATGTGCACCATTTAAGATTCTCACTTTCCTTTGTCGATAAGGCGTGATATCATCTGTAAAAACAACTTCAATGTTGGAATCTTTTACTGGTAGTTCTTCTTGAAGACTCTTGTGACCCTGTATAACAAGCAGTCCATAAGATTCCGCTTCGACCAAGAGCTCGTCGTTGAGACCAATTTGTTGTTGAAGTTTCTCCGCTTTTTTTGCAGGAAAGCCCGATACTATTCGATCTACCAATGTGTTGTGGAAGTGACAAGACTGCTCAATCCATTGCTTAAATCCTGATCCCAACTTCCAATCCTCACAATGCTTCAGGATGATCTCTTTAAGTTTCTCCCCATTCTTATCTATCAGTTCGCACGGGATCAGGTGAAGCCCTTTGCCTGCTTCATTACCAAATTTTTCATATCGTCTTAGCAAGAGATGAGTAACCTTTGCAGGGAAACTTTGTGGTGACTTTTCATCAAAATCCGTCTCTAAATAAGCTATTCCTGCCTCTGTGGTATTAGAAAAGATAAAACGAACATCAGGTATTTCACCCAGCATCAAATATTCCTCATAATCTTCGTATGGATTTACTGTTCCAGAAATACTATCAACTCTAATGATCGAGGTAATTATCCCCCCCTCCTTCCTTTCATTTAAAATCGCATGATAAACCCCCTCCTGTTCTTCCAATTCCTTTAGTCTTCCAAATGGAATAGGCTGCACAACCACAATACCTGCATCGAGATCTGAACTTTCATTCATTTCCTGAAACATCACATCAATAAAGCCTCTCAAAAAGTTACCCTCTCCAAACTGGATTACTTTTTTAGCATACATTTCCTTTCCTTCCCTACTCGGTTTATTCATCTTGTTTTTATGATCTTAATTGTTAGTCAATAGACTGATCTGCTGAGTTCAATTTGAATTCATCCATTTTTTGATTTAATTCCTCAACAATCGTAGATACTCTTGATGTCTTCTCTTTGTACTCCTTCATTCCTGCGCTCAACTCATTTGAAGAACTAGCCACCTGCTCTGTACCTGCAGCTGCTTGCTCTGCTATCACCACCACGCTTTCAATCACCTGTGTGATCTCTTTTACCTTATTCAATTGTTGATCGGTGAAAGACACAATTTCTCCTGATAGCTTTAGGGTACCAGCATAAGACGTTGATAGCTCAGCAAAAGTCTCAGAGGCCTTACTGGATGCCACAACTCCATCCGCAATATTTCTATTCATTTCCTTGATTGCATCGCTAGTTTCTTGGACAGAAGCTTGAACATCTTCAACGATGGTTTCGATGTTTAAAGCAAAAGAATTGGAGTTCTCAGCCAGTTTCCTAATCTGCTCTGCAACCACAGCAAAACCTCTCCCAGCATCTCCCGCTTTGGCAGCTTCAATCGCAGCATTCAGTGCCAGCATATTGGTCTCTACCGATATTTCCTTCATGGAACCAAGGATCCCAGAAATCTCAGCGGACTTATCTATCAACACATCGATAGACTTACTTGTATCCTTAGACATCTCTTCCATCCTCTTCATACTGGCGTCCATAACAGTCATTTCCTTTTCGCCTGTGCTACTGAGACTTACCCCTTTTTTGGAAGCTTGATCGATCGAAGTGGCCTGATCAGCTACCTTGGAGGCAAACTCCATGATGTTTTCTAGCGCATTGGAGGCATGATCTATTCGGTAGACTTGCTCCTGGGCTCCATTGCTCAGTTCTCCCATTGACGATGCTATCTCTGCAACACCTAAATCCATCTCTTCGCTAGAGCCCATCATCTCTAATGACGATATACCAATTTCATTTGAATTTTGCTTCACTGTTGACAGGATTAAAGAAAGATTATCCAGCGCGTAATTGAGGCTAGTAACAAGCTTCAAAATATCGCCTTTTGCCTCTTCTTCATACCTCTCGGTCAGGTCACCAGAGGCCATTTTTCCAATGAGCTCTTGAATGTTAGTAAAAGGTTCAGTAATAGAATCAAACAGGCTATTGATAGAAATAGCCAGCTCCTTCCATTGTCCCAGCTTATTTTCAAGATTTATTCTGGCTGAAAAATTACCTGACTCGACAGCTTCTTTTATCACCTCATTGGTTTCTTCAATTGCCTCGGTAAGTCTTGAAGCCTCTTCATGCAGGGATTCATTCTTCGCATATGCCTCCATGGTAGCATCCTCTACTTTCCGTCTTAGCTCCTCTTTTTGCAATTTCTCATTGTCCGCACGCCTTTTCATGAATAATAGAAGAAATGCAGCGATTGAGAGGGTGAGTAGCGTCCTAAACCACCAGGTTTCCCACCAAGGAGGCATTACTACTATTTCAAACGAGGCATACTGATTTCCCCAGACTCCATGATTATTTGATGCCCTTACCTTCAGCGTATACTCTCCAGCTGCAATATTGGTAAGATTGACATTTCGCTCGGTTCCTAGATCGATCCAATCATCGTCAAAACCTTCCAGTTGATATTCGTATCTATTTTCTTCTGAGTTAACATACCCAAGCCCAACGAAACTGAATGAGAAAAATCTCGCCTGAATGTAATTGAGCTTGATTGACGTCTGATCGTAAATTGGAAATGAAATATATCTACTGGAGTCAGAAGCAACATCGTCATTTAAAACCTTCATTTCTGTTAAGAAGACCTCCGGAGCTTTGAAATTTTTTCGAAACCCTGATTCATCGTAGACAAAAACTCCGTCAAAACTTCCAAAGTAAAGTTTACCCTCGGAATCTCTAAAGGATGCTCCTCTAAAAAATTCATTGACTGAGAAGCCATCCTTCTCTCCGAAAATCTCAAACTGGTCTGAACCAATATCAAGTCTTGCTAAACCGGTGGATGAGGTTGTCACCCAGATGTCTCCCGATTCATCACTAACAATCGACTGAATATCATTCTCTGGGAGTCCATCAGCCCTAGTATAAGGTCTAAACTGATCGGCACTAGGGTCGTATTTGTTTAATGCTTCTGAAGTGGCTACCCATACATTTCCGTTCTGATCTTCATAAATATCTCTAACTGCCTTTCCTTTAATCCTACTCTTCTTATCATCAAAATTGTATCTAATGAACTCCGTCGTGTTCAAATTCTGATCTAATCGAACCTTAAAAAGACCTTTGTCGGTCCCTAGCCATATACTTCCCTTTTGGTCTTCTAAGAAACTGCGATACGTATATATCTCCTCTTCAATTTCTATATTCTGGAAGGCATTTGTCTCTGGATTAAATACATAAACATTTCGATTCCAGGTCACCCAAATTGTTCCGTCTCTTCTGGGAACTAGAGAAGTGACAGATCCCAACCTACCGAATTGTCCTTCAGGGTAAATTGGGACGATACCTCGCTCAGTCACCTTACTTAATCCTCCACCCCAAGCACCGATATAGATGTTTCCATTAACATCTTCACACATACTAGCAATGTC
>JABSPG010000113.1:7486-10140 GCA_013214445.1 Ekhidna sp.
AGGAGCGTCTGTGTTCTCGTCAAAGTTTTCGAAACTACTTGTTCCTTTGTCATATTTACTAACACCATACTGCGTGCCAATCCAGAGTACTTCATCCATTCCCTCTACAAAAGTTCGGACTGAGTTGTCAATCAAGGAATTATCATCTCTAAGGTTATTGGCAATACGTTTAAACTTGTCGTTGTAGTGATGTATCACATTAATTCCCCCACTCTTGATTCCTAACCAAATGGATTGATTGTCATCCTCAAAAAAACATTCAGCACTAATCCCTGAGATCCCGTCTAAGTTCTTCTTTGAATAAGAATATCGTCTCTTTCTTCCAGAAACTAAATCCTCGACAGAAACCCCATTGAGCCCATTGGTATCTATCCACAGCCTTCCATTGCTGTCTTCAAAGATCTTATTTGCGCTATAGTTAGAAATCTCTGTACCATCCGACCCTTCGCCAACTATCGAAAAACTAGAAAGATCAGAAAACTGTCCACTACTTTTGACTTTCAGCAATTTTGCTCCTTTGTTTCGATATCCAAGCCAAATTTGATTGGTTTGACGTCCTGCATGAATGAATTGTAATCGATCATCAGGCAGTATCGAGTTATTGGTATTGAAGAAGGCAAAGTCATTCGTATCCTCTCTGTACAGCAGAACTGCACTTGTCCTTTTCTTTGCGATATTCTTCTCACCTAAAAGCCAAATCTGATTTTCACGACCCTCTACTATCATATTGGCTCGATAAGGCAAAACAGAAGAGTCATCATCTGAAAAACTTGACTGCCAATACTTAACAAGCTCAAATGTTTCATCAAACTGCAACAAAACATCTTGACTAGATTCACTCCAGGCACTCACCCATACTCTCTTTTGTTCATCGACCAAGAAGTCTCTGATTCTAATCGGATCATCTCTGTATTTGGTAAACTTGCCGAGCTTACTTACAAGGCTGATTTTCTGAATTTGATTGTCAATGATGGAGAAAGAGAATAGGTCACCAGAAATCAACAAAAGCAATTCATACGGCTTTACTTGCTGAATCTTTTTTATCTGATTGCTAGAAATAACAGTATCCTCAGATACATCAGTGAGGTAGTTTCGGAATTCATAACCATCAAAAACGTTCAGTCCCTTTTTTGTTGCAAACCAAATAAACCCCCGACTATCCTGATGTATGGAATTTGTCCATCTATTTGAAATTCCACTTGGCGGTTTTGAGAATTCTAGATCGTCAATCTGAGCATTTCCAATCGTACAAAACAGAAATGGTGCAAAACAAAATGCTCTTTTAATTAGACTAATCACCTGATCATTTCCATTAGCAATTAGATGTTGCGTCTCCCATTAAACATGTTACTCTTTTCGAGGTAACCATATACTGCAATTAACAAAAAGCAAATAGCTGGTAAGATGAAGGAGAAATTCACCTCAGAAACACCCAGAATTGTGGTATCTGTATATCCAGTTCCACCTATATCAAGGATCATTCCTTGCAGTGTAGGCATCAAGGCCCCACCCACGATAGCCATTACTAGACCTGCTGCTCCGATCTTAGATTCATCTTCTGTCAAATCCTCCAGAGCAATTCCATAGATGGTTGGGAACATTAATGACATGCAGAAAGAGACGCCAATCAAGCTGTACAATCCAGCGATTCCTTCAATAAAAATGGTTCCGAAAGTGAACAGAATGGCAAGGAGTGAAAGGATCATTAGCAGAAGACCTGAGTTCACATACCTCAAAAGGAAAGTGCAAATGAACCTACCGGCAAAGAATACCACGAATGCAATGAATTGATAAGTACCCGCCTGCTGAGCAGATATACCAATCGCCTCTGCATATTGATAGATATAGGTCCAACACATGATCTGTGCGCCGACATAGACCGCTTGAGATAATACTCCGTAAGAATACCGTCTTTTTTTTACGAGGATAACAATCAATTCCCAGGTAGAATGCTTAAGATCCTTATCTTTTTTCTCGGGCATCTTACTTACCAAAATCAACACTAAGATTCCAATCACCACTATTCCTAGTGCAACATATGGATTTCTGATAACCATCAAATCAGCAGTTCGAATTGCCGATTTGGCAGAAGCCTCGAGAGACGCATAGTCGACATCATCGGACTTGAGATTTTTCAAAACAAACTGTTGTGCAACAAGTAGTCCTCCAATCAAGCCAACCGGATTAAATGCCTGTGCCAGATTTAATCTTTGAGTTGCATTCGAAGAATCCCCCATGCTCAGAATGTATGGATTTGCTGTGGTTTCCAGGAATGCCAAACCAAAAGTGAGGATGTAAAGCCCCATCAAGAAAAAGCCAAAGGTTTCGGTAACAGCTGCGGGGTAAAACAGTAGCGCTCCTACAGCGTAAAGCCCCAGACCAATGACAATCCCTGTTTTGTAGGAATATTTTCTAATGAAAATAGAGGCGGGTAAGGCCATGGTGAAATAACCTCCATAAAAAGCAAGTTGAACCAATGATGCCTGCAAATTATTGAGCTCAAGTACCTTCTTGAAAGCAGTCACCATGGGGTCTGTGACAGCATTGGCAAAACCCCAAAGTGCAAACAAGGAGGTTATTAAAATAAATGGCAGAATTATCGATTTTTCCACCAAGGGGATTTTCTTCATAATCAGTCAAATTGCAGTATGGCT
>JABSPG010000114.1 GCA_013214445.1 Ekhidna sp.
TGAGTCCTTATCAGTATGCCTTTAATGACCCTATTACATTCAATGATCCTTTAGGGGATGATCCGAATGGATCAGAGTATGAAACCGAGGAAGTAGATGAGGATGAGCATAAGGATCCAGGTGGAGTTGGAGGCGGAGGTGGTGCCGCGTGGTGGTCTGGATCACCGGGGTGGGGTGTTGGATTGCCGAGTATGCATCGGAGAGCGCAGGGTTGGAATAACTATAATCCTGCACAAGGAGGTACAGTTTTCAACGATATGGATAGGCTCAACCTGATGAATGGTTTGATGACCGGAGATATGATTGCTTCGCAAACGGCTCAGGATGCTTATGATGTGGCTAATAGAAAAATGTCTCTTGAAGAATATGGTAAGAAGTATGGTTCTGTAGATGCTTGGCTAGTTTCTGATGATAATGGAGCATATATTACTTTTGATCAAGGATTTCATCAACAGTATGCCAATAAGGGATTAGATGAGGGTGGATATTATAGATCGCAGCAGATTTCTTTTCAAACAAATGGGGGGAGTAGTGTGTGGAGTGATTTTCAAGATGGTTTCTTGAATGGATCCAAGTCTAATCTGGATGCGGATGTTATAATAGGGGGGCAAGGTATTGTGCTCGGTATGACAGGACTTGCTATTAATAATGAAGTTGGAGTCAAGAGTGCGACTAGGGTTGCTCAGCTTAAACAGGCTAGCACATATGTTGGAAGAGCAGGAACCGCATTAGGAGTTGTTAGTTTAACATACAATGTTGTTGAGTCTTCATTGGATGGGAAATTAACTGCTGGTGAGTTAACTAAAATAGGGATTGCCGGCGCATCGTTACATCCAGTATTTGGAGGGGTTTATGGAGTTGTTGATCTCGGTGTTCAAATGTATACAGGGACATCACTAACGGATCGAATTGCAAATGGTGTAGATTCTATGACTGGAGGTTATGTGATATATGAGTTCTAGTAACTTAAAATAGATGATGAAGGTATTTGACTATATGTTTTACAGGATTGCAAAACGTTATTATAAAACTGATGGGAGTTTTGCAATGAGAGGTATCGGTATTGTTTCGTTAGCTCAGGTTTTTGTATTAATAGATACAGGAATAATTGCATTGTTTCCATTTATTTCTTTTTCAGAGTTTAAATCCCTAGCGGTTTTTCAGAGCATACCGATTTCTAATGTGAGTGTAGGTGTTGTTATTGTTTTGATGATATTGAATTATTTGAGGTATAGAGGGAAGTATAGCGATTTTGAAGAGAGATGGAATAATGAAGAAAAATCAAAGCAACGGGTAAAAGGATGGATTGTGTTTTTTGGATCCGTTTTACCTGTAGTATTGTTTTTTTTCTTACCCAAAATTTTAGGTTTGCTATTCTAGTAATTACATCTAAATAGAAGAATATTCAAAGCCCCTTTTGGGGCTTTTTCATTCCAGCCCTTCGATAAGTTGCTGCAGTTCTTTATCAGAGATGTTGTCTTTTTCAGACTTGCTGTAGATGGTAAGCAGGTAAACGAAACTGTCCACCATTTTAACACAGGTAATGATCCTGGCGCCACCTGATTTACCTTTTCCTTTAGACTTGATGGCCAAGCGTATTTTGTAACAATCATTGCCGAGAGGTGTGCCTTGTATAGGATCTTCTTCGAGTGAAGAAATCAAATCCAGGATCTCGGTTTTGAGGGACTTGTATTTTTTGAGCAGAGATTTAGAATCTCTTTTAAAGTCAGAGGTGGTTAGTACTTCAAAGCTCATTAAGGAAATCTCTGGCAGATTGGAGTTTAATTTTCCCTTCTCTATGAAGTTGTACCTCTTTCATTCCTTGCTTGATACTGTCTAAAATCTCCTGCTTGGTAGGCTCTTCATAATCCTCTTTGCTTTGAATGTGAATGAAATCCAGGCTCTTAACAAAGTTGAGAAAAGCAGCCGCTTTGCTATCGTTGATATCTAAAGTTACTTTCATAGGGCAGCCACGTTTTTGTTGAAGAAATCTTTGAATTTTTTATTGGTTAGCATTTTATCGATCAGCTTAAAAATCGTTTGTTTGTCTTCATCATCCAATTGCTGAATCAAACGCATTTGCTCGATAGAAGATTTATCCTCAATAGTAATCTCTTTCGGGATGCTCCCTTCAAAGCTTACAATCTGATCGATGGACAAATTAAAGAGCTCAGCTACTTTTTGAAGCTCTTTGACAGTGAGTTCACGAGTACCCTTTTCAATCTTACTGTAGGTGGATTTATCAACCCCGATATGCTCCGCCACATCTTTTTGGAGAAAGCTTTTTTCTTCTCTAATATATTTAATGTTATCTGCTAAAGCCATGTGTCAAAAGTAGAAATTACAGATACTTTTGTCAAATAATGGAAGATATGTAAATAAATAAGTTTACTTATTAGAAACTAATACATAATATTGTGGTGGAAAAATTAGCAACACACTTTTTTTATGCCACAATTTTACGACCTGACCCAATTAGAAGAGTATCTGCGAGTAGACACGAATCCACGAGAAGTAGTGAGAGCGTTGCGTTTTGCTCGGTACGCCTTGGTTCGCTGTGCAGAATGCCTGGAAAGCTGCGAAGGATTGGGAGATCGTTATCTGGACTTGCTGCTGTTGGAAGATGAGTTTTTAAAGCTGGACGAACACCTGGCAGAAATCACCACGAGATGGAAATAGCAGAGATTAAAGATCGCCTACCCCTTGCCCAGGTACTGGATTACTACGGACTAAAGCCCGACAAGCATTTAAGACTACACTGTCCGTTCCATGATGACAAAACTCCCAGCTTACAGGTGTACTACAAGACACAAACCTGCTACTGCTTCTCTACCAACTGTAGTACCGGAGGTAAGGCAATGGACGTGATCGACTTTATCATGAACAAAGAACAACTAACGAAACACGAAGCAATCAAAAAAGCAGAATCAATGATTAGTGGCACGGCCACACCGGGACAGGAACTATCAAGAATTGCAGTGCTTACAAAGATGTTCACTTACTTCTGCAATGGGCTCCATAACAGTAAGCCAGCAAAAGACTATTTAGAAAGCAGAAATCTGTCAAAAATGATTGGGTCCAGCACCTTGCTGGTTGGTTTTAATAGTGGCCAGTTCCATCACGGTAAGCGAAAAGACCAGGCACTAATCGAAAGTTGCATCAAATACGGCTTACTCCTGGACAGAGGCCATGTGAATAATCGGACGGGTGAGAAAGCCTACAGCCCTTTTGGAAAGAGTTGTATTGTGTTCGCTCTTAGAAACAAGCAGCACGAGGTAACAGGACTTTACTTTAGGTCAACCATCAACAATAAGAATAATAGACATTTTTATCTGAAAAACAGACAAGGGCTTTACCCAAAATACCCATCCAAAGATACCAAAAAGCTGATTTTAACCGAAAGCATCATTGATGCTGCCACGCTTTTACAGCAAGAGGGAATCACTAAGCGATATGAAATACTTGCTTTATATGGGACTAATGGATTAACCGAAGAACACACGGAGGCCGTGAGCCAATTAAAAGATCTGGAAGAGATCGTGCTATTCTTTGATGGAGATGAAGCGGGAAAAAAGGCAGTAGCGAAATACAGCAAGCAATTACAAGAGTTGAAATCAGGAGTCCAGATTAGTAAAGTACTCACACCAGACGGAGAAGATATTAACAGCTTGTTAGATGGTCATGAACCTAAAATACTCACGGAGCTACTGAACCAGCGCAAACCTTTATTTACTTCATCGGAAAATAAGCCATTCGAAAAAGAAGAACCCACTAATCCACCAGTTAGCCAATCCACCAACTCACTAGACACCACCAATCCAGAGCGTATAGTTTACAAAAACGATTGCCTGACATGCAATGTCTGGGGTGGGATCGAGAAGGAGAATCTAAGTAGGTTGAAAATAAGTCTGCATATAAAGGCCAATCAGAAATCCTTCCGAGACGATGTAAACCTGTACAGCCATGCAGCAGTAAAGAAGCTGATCCAGAATGTGAGTGAAACCCTCGAGATCAGCACCACCCAAACCACCAATACCATAGCAGATCTAACCGAAAAGCTCGAGGCGTACCGAATGGACGAACGAGCCGCCCAAGTGCGAGCCTTGAAGCCAAAGGCTTACGAGATGAGCGAGAAAGAGATCAAAGCAGCACAAGCATTTTTAAAGTCACCAGATTTAGTAAAAGGGACATTGTCCCTGATAAGTCAAAGCGGACTGATAGGCGAGCAAAAGAACGGGCTGTTACTCTTCTTCTTGTACTTATCGAGGTTCTTTGATGAGCCACTACACGCCATCATCTTTGGAAGAAGTGGGAGCGGTAAAACCTACCTGCAGACCAAAGTAAGTGAATGCCTTCCGGAAGAGAGCGTCCGGACGATCACGAGCTTAACAGAGAATACCCTTTACTACAGTAGCAAAGACTTTTGGAAACACAAAGTGTTGATGATCGAGGATCTGGACGGGGTTTACAATGCGTTCTTACCCTTGCGAGAGTTTATGAGTAAACAGAGTATTACCAAGCTCACCACAGACAAAGACGCCAAAGGAAACAACGTACAAAAAGTGCTAACCGTAGAAGGGCCGATCTGTGTAAGCGGTGCAACCACAAAGGAGAATATCTATGAGGATAATGCCAATAGAAGCTATCTGCTACACATCAATGAAGGAGCTGACCACATGGAAGAAGTCATGGACTATCAGAGAAAACTACAGGCTGGAGCAGTAGATGAAGGAAGCCAGCAGCTTGCAAAACAACTGCTTCAAAATGTTCAGCGGTTATTGAAACCAATCCGAGTAATCAATCCGTATGCGACACATTTGCGTATCCCTGACAGTGTGTTTAAGAAGCTGAGAACAAACATGCATTACCTGAAATTAATAGAGACGATTACTTTTTATCATCAGGAGCAGCGAGAGCGAAAGAAAGACAGCAAAGACCAGGAATATATCACCACTAGTTTAGAGGACATCAGTTGGGCGAATCGGTTGGTGAAGGAGAGCCTGTTGCGAAAGAGTGACGAGCTGAGCGGAGACTTGAGAAAGTTCTTTGAGATACTGAAATCGAAGTATGAGAAAGAGCAATCCTTTTATGCAAAGGATATACGAAAAGAGTTGAAGCTGCACCCGATGAAAGTAGCCAGGCACTTGACCCAATTAGAACAACGGGGCTATCTGAAAAGAACAGGCGGTTACCGGAACACAGGCTATGAATATGAGATCGTGAGTTGGGATGAATACGAAGTGTTGAAGAACGGAATAGACGTACTGGATCAGATCCTCGAGAAGATCAGGGAACAGGAAGCAAAAAAGATAAACGGCTCGAAAGCTGGTATCACACTGGCTTCACAAAGAGTAGTGTGAAACTAGGGATATTGAAAATCAACAAGTTATGGCTCGTATCACAGCTTCACATGCTTCACACGGAGAGAGCAAGACCCCACAAGTCAAAACAATCATAGATATAGAGAAAAGATCGGAACGGCTCCTAGCCGGCTATCAAGAGTGGTTAGGGATCATAGGGTATGCAGCAAGCAGCGTAAAGACCTTGCCACAACAGCTACAGCCTTTTTTTCTTCATCTGAAAGAATCAGGAATCCAAAATCTGGAACTCGTTCCCAAAGAGATAATTAGAAGTTACTACCAAACATTGAAGCGGAGAAGAAGCCAGTTGACAGGTGAACTATTGAAGAACTCAACACTGAATGGCCACATCAGGAATCTGAACCTGTTCAGCAATTATTTAGAAGAAACCGGACAAGGCAGCTTGCAACTCGACTTGAAATATGAACGGATAGAACCGGCAGAAAAAGCAGTGCTGAGCCTCTATGAAATCGACCAGATGTACAGTGCTTGCAGTGAAGGAATATCAGGACTGAGAGAAAGAGCGATACTGAGTTTATACTATGGATGTGGACTAAGAAGCCAGGAAGGAATCAACCTGAATATGAATGATATTTTACTCGATAAGCAACTGGTACACGTCCGAAAAGCGAAGAACAGCAGAGCCAGGTATGTGCCTTTTGTAGCGAATCAGAAACAGGACTTTGAGCTGTACTTACAACACTGCAGAAATCAACTGGTGAAGGATGAAAACCAAGCTCTGCTTGTGAGTAATCAGGGAAAGAGAATGAGCAGCACTGCAGTATCAAAGGTGCTGAAAAGCTTGATAGAAAGGACAGAAAGTGAAGAACTGAAAAACAAGAAAATAGGACTACACACTTTACGGCACAGCATCGCAACCCACTTGCTGGAATCAGGAATGGGGATCGAGAACATCAGCCAGTTTTTAGGACATCAACGGATCAGGAGTACACAGACATATTTACATCTGAGTTATGAGCTTTAGGGAATATCTGCAGATTAAAATCAAGCACCCGACCGGATTAGAAGATTACCTGTTTTATCAGGAATATTTTATGAAGTGGCTGGAAAGTGAGAACCTGACAGTTGAAACGTGTGAATATGTGGATTTACTGAGCTATGTGAAGAAACTACGTGCAAAAGAACGAAGCACCCACACACTCAATTGCTATATCCGAGCAGTGAAATACTACTATGAATATCTGCAGAGTAGAAATGAGATAACCAGGAATCCAGCGAGAAGGCTTTACATCAAAGGAGATACTTACCAGTTGCCAAGTGATCTACTGAATAAGAAAGAACTGAACTTGATCTATGTAGACTATCCGACAAATACCATTGTCCAAAAGAGAAATAAAACCCTACTCGGATTAGCGATCTATCAAGGGATGAGATTAGATGAACTGACAGCAATAGAACCCGAAGACATAGACTTACACAAAGGGACGGTGTACATCAAAAAGACAGGCAGAGCAGCAAGGAGAACGTTAAAACTGGAGGCACATCAAATCTTACCACTACAGGAATACATCACGGAAATACTCCCACAGATCAGAGCAAAAGCAAATAAGGAATCGGAAAAGCTGATTATCAGCACAGGTAAAAGTTCAGGAATAAAAGAATTAGTCTGCGACCTGAATAAACAGCTAAGAAAACGCTATCCCAGATACAAAAACCTAATGCACATCAGGAGTTCAGTAATCAGTTTATGGATCGAGGAAAAGAACATCATTGAAGTGCAATACATGGCCGGACATGTGAATATCAACAGTACAGAAAGGTACAAACGAGTGAGCATGCAAGACCTGAAAAAATCATTGGATGAGTTCCATCCGTTGCGCTAGCGATTATCCTTCGATAAAAGTGAGCTAACGCCGATAAGTATTAACAAAAGAGTGATTACTCCAACGATCTTAAAATCTACTTCAAAGAATCCGATAGGATCTTTTTTAGCTAACTCAGAGAAAGAGTTAATGAGTTTTTGATAAAGAAAGGCGACCAGAAAAAATAATCCGATAGCACCAAGAATAAGCCAGGGTATTTTCTTCATAGATGGAGAATGATAAGTGTTTTTAGTTGAAAAATTAGATTGATTTAGCAGGATGATTTTATGCTGTTTGGCACTAGACGAAATAATCTTTTGGAACCACTCTCGAACGGTTGGAGATAATGCGTTTATGATAATCCCTGCAGTAATAGTGAATAAAAAAGTCACGAAATCCATTAATCTAAAATAGCAAAAGAACTGCTAAATCCCACCCGCACAGGCCAACCTTCCTGGACGTAGAATTTTAGTTGGAAAGCCCCATCGAGGGGCAATCCACCTAACGAAGGTAAATAGGTGTTCGTCCGTGTCCTCTCTCACGCTCCCTTCGGCACACCATGGTCTACTCGCTACGCTGCGTTCCACCATGGCTTTGCCTCTCGGTCGGTTCGTTGCGGTACTCCTCACGGCTGTTCTACTTTTTGTTTTTCAATTGAATAATCGCCTGCGGCAGCTGGGCGAAAAAACAAAACCACAGCCCTTGTTTATGCGGCCCTGCGGCCACCGCCAGACACAGCACCCAATACGTTCAGATGAAAAAAGAAAAAGGTGTATTGGGTGCTGCTCACTGCCAGTCACTTCCTCCGGTCGCTTTACCTGGCAGGCTGTCGGTGGCATCCGCAGTAGGCCGCCACGCAATCCCAACGCTAGCTGAAGGCTCTTTTACCTTGGCCACCGCACAAACCCAGGGATCTTCCATCCCTTCAACCCTGGATCATTTTTTTGCTCGTAGCACGCCCAGGGAGATCCTACAAAAATGACGTTTTATCAAGGGCGCACTCCAATCAAAAAAACGTCAACCTTTTACTTTTTTCAGTTGAAAGAAGAAAGCTCTAACTTGGCGGTTAGGAAATAAAATGGGTTGCCTCAGACTAACATATGGAGAAAATGAAAGTCCTCTCAGAGTAAGCAGGGACGAAGAAATTACTACTCTAAACTGGCAAGTATGGGTTGGTGAGAAGGGTGTAAAAAAGGTCAAGGGGTGTGGTGATCAAACATCAGGGGAGGGGAATGGAACAATCCCAAGTTTTAGGAGTTTGATCGGTCTAGGACTTCAGTTTGGAGTAAATTTTGCGAGAAAGACAATTAATTCATTCGTAAATGCTGGTACTTCTACCACAGCAGCCTTAGGGAATGGTTATGGTACGCTACTTTGGAGGATGGGAGCAACTAAAAGTTTACCGGATTATAGGAATAGAACTCTAAATGAAGACTGGCAATTTACTTCAGGAGAGATGATGCAAGAAATACCATCCCAAAACACTAGCTTGCAACTTATTCAAGATACTTACAGTACCTTGAATTGGATAAAGGTTACATATCCAATTCCTACTATTCCTAAATTCATTATTAATACTGGTGTATCTCAAGGGACAAAACGTTTAAAAACTGAAAATGGTAATTAATCTGTAATGGAATTTGTACTCAAAGCACTATTTGATATTGTGGTTGGCTATCTTTTAGCTTATCCTGGAGCATTAATTATTTGGTTATTCTCAAATAAAGAACGATCATTTAAAGAGATATATCGAGAGGATGTTTTCTGGAACAGCCTTGTGGGAGGACTTTTAGTTAGTTTAGTTATTTTGGCTATTTACTTTGCCTTGAGATGAGAAGATCATTTTCTGTTCTAATGTCATTTTCTTTACTTTTTGCATGTACACCAAAGAAGCAAGATCAATCAATTGAAGACTCGAATGCAGATGAATCGAGCTTTAGTGAGGAAAAGGTTTTGGTTGAAGATAAACTAGCACAAGATTTAGAAGGAGAAAAGCAGCTAATCGATTTAAAACTGAATAATATTCAAGATAAAATTGATCTGGCAGTAGAATTATACGATAGAGCTTTAGCAGAGTTTGATAAAGGTATTACTCCCGACACGATTATCGTAAGATATGAATCCGATCTAAAATCGTTATTTGCGGACGTTAATCGGTCTTTTAACGATTTTGGAGATTATTGCAAAGATTTAGGAGTTTCGGAAGAGAAATACTTGGAATATCTGGAAAAAATCGACAACAGTAAAATAGCTGGTAGATCAAATCAATTGAAAGAGAAAGGGATTCGCTTTCATCTTAGATAATACGGTATGGATAATGTATCAAACCGTCACTTAGTGGTAATGTCTCAAACCGTCACTTTGTTGGCTAGGCTGGATATAAGAGTATTTATACTGAATGCTTTATGTGCATTGAGGTAATAGAAAGTCAGAAAGAATAGCTTAGAATTTCTTAAAAAGTCTTTACTTCGACCTCATGTATCAGAACGTCACTTTTGTTAGTTGCAAATACTGTAATTGTCGTTGCATCAAGAAAGGAATTAGAAATGGAAACCAATCGTATCAATGCACTTCATGCAAAAAGTATCAGAAGCTTTCATATTGATACAATTCTTATGAGATTTCAGATGAGTTAATCGTTAGGTGTGTAAAAGAAGGACTTGGCATTCGTGGTATTTCTCGGTTATTGAGAATAACAACTAATACAGTAATTAGGCGAATACGCAGTATCGCAAGACGTATAAATAAGCCACCGATAAAATTGAGAGGCATTTTCGAAGTAGATGAGATGTTTACTTTTGTAGGAGAGAAGAAAAGGAGGACTTGTATTACCATAGCTATAGATAGAAAAAGTGGTCATCCTATTGATTACTATGTTGGCCCTCGATCTAAGAGAAGCTTACTCATGGTTACAAATACACTTTTAGTAGGAAAAGCTGAGAAAATATATAC
>JABSPG010000115.1:0-4120 GCA_013214445.1 Ekhidna sp.
TTCTCACTATTATAAAAGAATCTCCACCTGTATCAGGAATAAGCTTGAAGGTAGCCTCTGCACTTGTCTTTATCAGTTGATCTCTTCTAATTACATCTCCTTCAAGTGTCAACTCTGTCAGTTCTCCATCTTTAGACAGGATGGTCAAGCTTGAATTAGCGAGAGAATTTGAGGGTCTGAGGAAGTAATTACTTGTGGTTTCTTTCTGGACGTCAAATGGGAATCCACGCATCGGATTTCCTCTTCTGCTGTAGAGGTTTACAATGCCATTTTCTTGTAATGAGATCATAACATCTCTTCCGCCTAGTCTTGCATGAGCAAGTGCATCAATCGATCTTCTGCTTTGCCTCTTTGAGTTCCAACCTTCAAGTACTTTAATGTTTTTATCTGTCAAATAGATGCTACCATCTACATCTGTAATAGAGAATCGATAGTTCCTGCTCAAATCATAATCAATTAGATTTAAGTGTTCGATTCTCGATTCACTTGGAGACTTTTTTGGAAACCCAGGTATCGCATTCCCATTTCTATCTAAAATGTGAATCTTTGAATCTGTTGCGAAAGCGTATTGAATCTTTCCATTCTTATAGTAGTCAATTGCATAGATAGGACTGCAGAGTGCTTCTTCAATGCTCTTCGTCCACACGGCATTTTGATTAGGATCTAGGTAGTATAAAGTGTTTGTACTGTCTTGTAGGATAATATCAAAACGCTTGTGAGCATGGGTTTTGACAAGATAAGGTTTGCTTGTGAGTTTGCTAACAAACTTCACCCCATTATCTGCATCGGTTTTTGGAATACTAGCTGCACTTTTTGAGGGTTGAGTGAATGTATAGTTAGTATAGAATCTACCGTCGAGGTTACTATACTGGAAAGCAGCAAAATCAACCGACTTGTACAGAGTGGCATTGGATTTAAAGTGCTTTTGCCAAGTGGGCTTTAGTTCAGCGGTAATCTTGTTCCAGGCGCGAGGAATATTTACGAAGTAGCTAACATTGGCGGTGTTGTTTGTTCTTGCTAAAAAATTGTTTACCCCTATGGATTTACCCCAGGTATCTTCATCTTCTATTTTCGCGATCAGATTTTTTAATTCCTGCAAATCATTGGAGAAGATAAGGTAGTTGCGATAGTTGATATAAAAGCACTGTTCAAAGTCGGCACCCAACTCACCCAGAATTGTGGAAGGGAAATTCTGAATCGGAAAGAATCGAATTTCACTATCGCTATATGATTCAGAGTACACCGAATCGCCTCGTGCTAAAGCAATTCGTTGAGTTAATTGGCTAAAAAAGGTTAGTGATTCCTGCGCATCTTTCACCTCCATAATCAGCAACTTTCTTTCATCTCTTACTCGGGGAGATTCTAAACTAGCGATTCCAAGTTCATCATCGATTAAATCAAAAATCTGATCGACATTAAAGTCAAAAGCTTGTTTCAGAGAGTCTTGCAGTCTTTTTATACGGAGATCGCTATTTCTTAAATATTGGACCTGACGATCCTTCCAACTTGACATATCACTGGAGGATATATGATATAGGTAAGCGGTATTTTCGGGGACTACCTCGGCAATGTCAAAAGTTGAAGCTTGGTTGGTATGTATGCTTAACCATCCATCTTCAACGAAAGAAAAACCTGAAAGCTGCACGTAGAGAGAGTCGATTGTTACATCGTATCGACCTGCTTGCATTGGAAAATCAAGTTTTTGATTGATCAAGGTTCCTGCAATTTCTCCTGCCTTTGCATAGTTTAGATACAGGGTAATTTCGTCGGTCTTGGGTTGCTTTAGTTCTATGAATTGTTCTTCAAATGAAACTAAGCTTTCCTCGCTGATTGCTCGAACGGCATCTTCCACCAAGTATGGAGTAAAACTTGCTAAAAAGAAGTTCTTGTAGAATATGAACGTAAGCATCTTATCCTCGGCACTGATCTCGCTGATTTTAAAATCATTATAAGTACGGGTCTTAAATCTTAATCCACTATCTCTCAGACGACTGATGGCAGAATTCGCAAAGGTGTTTTGCGAGATATTTTCTAATTCTATGACAAACAGAAAATCCATTGAGGTATTAGATACCTTATGCATGGATGCAAGAAGGGGAGTGTTCTCGAAGATCGTAGAGAAACCACCTTCACCGTTGATGGAGTCCAATAAGCTCATGCCGGACTTGAGGGTGTTGAAACCGCTATTTTGATCAACTAAGTTCCACAAAGAGAATCCTTGAAGTTTAGAGATGTCTGATGTTACTTTCCCTTCAAATACCAATGCTGCATCTGCTGGAATAAAGCTCCAATTTGTTAGGTCTGAATGCTTGACCCACTTTTCATAAGTGAAATATCCTGCTCCTCCGAGCAACAGAATAGACAGGATGATTAGAAATTTCTTCAAGGAGTCGAGGACGATTTTCTCAAAAATAACTTAGTTCTTCAGCTTTTGAAATCAGGGAGAGATAATGTCTTCTTTTTTTGAGCTGAAAGGTAAGAAAAGCGCAAGGTTAAAAGCGGTTACCTTTGCTCTCATGTCAGAGTATAAAGAAATTGGATCGTTCATCGATAGGACTTACAAAGTAGTGCGGCAAGATCTAATGAACCGATTCAAAGAAGCGGATGTGAATATTACACCCGAGCAGTGGGTAATTCTTTCAAAGTTGGGTGAGGAGGATATGTTTCTGACAGATCTGGCCAATTTTAGTTTTAGGGATAAGCCTACTGTTTCCCGAATTGTGGACCTATTGCAAGAGAAGAATCTTGTGGAAAAAGAAAAAGACAAGGTTGACGGGAGAAAGTATCACGTGAAGATCACGGCAGCAGGAAGGGTTTTAGTAGAAAAAGCCATTCCAAAAGTGGAACAGTCAAGAGCTCTGGGGTGGTCTAACCTTAGTGAAAACGAATACGAAACGTTGATCAGACTTCTAGATAAGGTCTTTGTGAATTACAGTGAGAAAGACACTAACTAGTTATCCTTCCGTACTTTTCCCATTCATTTTCCTAACTGCTCGTTCGATTCCGCTCGGGGTGAGTGGGAACATAGGTACCAGTTCTTTCATTACCTGTATGGTATAGGTTCCGGGCCAGTATTTTAGCGGCTCAGGATTCAGCCAAACAGATTTTTTGAATTTTTTGGTGATGGATTGGATGCTCTGAATGCTCATACTGGTCAATTCATATGGAGCCATTGCTGAATCACCAATGAAGAAGACTCGATAGTCTTTGTTGCGGGTGAGTAGCTTTTCTACTGTGATGTAGGTAGTCCTTCGCTCATCTATCCATATACGATCATAGATCGTATTGTGGAAATAGAAGGTTTCCAGGTCGTGAGCAAAGCGTGTTTTCATCTTTCTGAAAAGTTGTTGGACACTTCGTACATAAGGAGCCATGGAGTATCCGCCATTATCTAAAAGAACGATCACTTTTAACTCTTCAAACTTATCGTTGGTCAATTCGGGTAGAAATAACCCACCTCTCTTGAGTCCAGCTTTGATGGTAATCGGTACGTCCAGCCTTTCAATTGCACTTTCTTCTACTACACCTTTGATGGATGCCAAGGCTGCATCTACATTGTCATCATTAAGTAACGCATCTCTGTCAATTGGGAAATAATTCTTATCTCCCATTACTTTTCTAGCCATCTTTCCACCTCCTTGGCCACCTACTCTTAGGCCATCTTTAGCGGCACCTCCATGTCCATACGGAGAAATGCCTCCCGTACCGATCCAGTGACTTCCACCCCCGTGGTTGGTTCGTTGCTGATCTTTTACTTTCTCCATCCGTTCCAGAAGTTCCTCCAGAGATAGGTCTGAGTAATCAGCCATCTTGTCCAGAACCCTCTCAGCAGGCTGACCGTCCATTTCTTGTGGGTCTTCATCTTCCAGATCAGGGTTATCCTTGTCCCAAATCTCTTTGCCATTCACCACTTCTTTGATATCATAGGAGGTTAGATGGACTTGGTCTAGAAACGTATTTATTAACTCCTCATCACTGAAATTGCTGTCCTTGTCAGCTTCATCAATGAAGCTTGTTTTCCATTTTTGAAATGTATCCGATCGTAGGATGGCATCCTCTAGGGTTTGTCCGGCTGCAATGGGCACATGGAGGAAATACTCATAGTATGCCTTAGTAAATG
>JABSPG010000115.1:4130-10110 GCA_013214445.1 Ekhidna sp.
TCCTCTGGCTCTTTTATGATGATTCCCTTCAGAACGTTGTGAAGATCACCAAGTGTTTTGATCAGTCCTTTCTGCATGGCTTTCCTCAGAATCAGGAGTGTGCGAACATCAGCTTTTAATCCATGTTTCCGAAATGCTGCTGGTAGGCTATTTAGCATACTAGTTCAGGTAAGATCCAAAACCATCGCCTGCACCAATCATTCTATTGACTCTTTCCATATCCTCTTGTGTTTTGATTAACGCTCCTACTCCCTCCAGACCTTTAATCTTATCCTTTGCTTGCTCTGGGGCTATGTCCCCCATATATTTCAGCCAGTTTAGTATTTCACGCGTTGTAGGTGCTCGTTCAAGACCCATTCTTCTGAGGTGATAAAATACATCCAGGGCAACTTTGACTACCATTTCGTCAAGGCCGGGGTGATGCTTATTGATGATTTTTTCCATAACATCCTTGTCTGGAAAATGAATGTAGTGATAAATACACCGACCCTTGAAAGCGGTGGGCAATTCTTGCTCTCTGTTGGAAGTAATTACAATGGCAGGCATTTCTTCCTCTGAAACCTCAATGACTTCTCCAGATTCCGGCATAATAAATTTCCGGTGGCTAAGCGCGTAAAGTAGGTCATTCGGAAACTCACGAGGTGCTTTATCAATTTCGTCAATAAGTAGTACCGAGTTCGGCTTACTGTAGGCAACCGCTGCAGGTCCCTTCACTACATAATCATTTAAGTTTTCCGGATTTCTGTCTCCACAAGAAAGTCTGCTATCTAGCCCTTTTTCTTCCCGCTGGGCATTGAGTATCTCGATTTGGGAATCTCTCAAGTATTTCACATGATCAAATCTTGCCACAAATTGCTCCACATTACTTTTTGATCCCACCGGATAGACTTCTAAGTCAAGCCCTCGGTCGTTGGCGTAGTGTATGGGTAGTTCCGTTTTTCCAGTTCCAGGTTCCCCTTCGATCAAGAGAGGCATTCCCAAGGTCCTCGCCATGTGAAATGCTTGTGCAAGCTCTGGATCACAAAGATATTTTTCAGATCCCGTCCAATGTGTTGTTTCTGCCATTTTTCCTCTCCTTCGGGTATTTTTTACAATATTTTCGGCCAGTCAATTCTTAAATACAGTTCCTAAACGCGGAGTGAGCCCTTTTGGTCAAGCAATTCAGCCAGCTTAGGATAATTGTCTTTCATGTTCTGCTCAATGAACTCAAGGGGCACATCCTCAAATGAGCCATAATCCTCAAGGTATTCCATGAAATCGCTACCTTCTGAGTTGTATTCTTGAAAAATTGAGTCATTTGAACCATCAAATTCAAGTGGTTCTACTCCAACCAGTTTGCATAGCTCTTTGTTAAATGCAGGGGTTGCTTTCACCCATTTCCCATTTAAGAATACATCCACCATTCCATGTGGAGTAAGCTCATTGGTCCCCAGTTTTTCAGTAAGTCTTTCTACAGCGATGTGGTTTTTGACTTTGGCCAAATGTAGCCTTGCAGGAATTCCCAGCGCACGTAATCCTGAAATGTAGATGATTGACTTGTCAATGCAGTGACCATGCTTCTTTTGAGCGATGGTGCTTGACTGCAAAGCCTCTTTTCTAAATTCTATGTCAAAGGCATTATAGCGCCATCCATCCCTTACCTTGTAGTAAAGGCCAATGGCTTTTTCATTTTCAGTCAGTTTTGAATCCTTGAATTCTTCGATCAAATCTTGGATGATCTTCGATTCAAAGTCATAAAAAAAGGAGGAGGCTAAATATTTTTCCATGGTATTATTAACCCTTTAGTTTCATCAAACGTTCTGCTGCTGCCGCAATCGTTTCTTCTTTTTTTGCAAAGCACAATCGAATTACTTTTTCTTTTGGTGGGATTGAATAAAAAGGCGACATGGGGATCGCTGCGACACCAATTTCGGTGGTGAGGTACTTGGCAAATTCCAGGTCATCATGCTTACTTATTTCTTCATAGTTATATGCTTGGAAATAGGTTCCCTTGGCAAGCTTGGGCTGAAGTGGTGTGTCCTTCAGTAAGTCGTTCATCGTATCCCTTTTTCGCTCAAAGAAGGAGGGGAGACCCTCGTAACTATTTGGGTCCGACAGGTAGTCGGCAATACCGAATTGCATGAATGAATTAGCACAGAACACATTCCATTGATGAATGGATTTGAATGCTGACATAAGGTGTTCAGGTCCCACAATGTACCCCAGCTTCCATCCGGTTGCGTGCAGTGTCTTTCCGAATGAGTAGACTGCCAATGATTGATTGAATAGGGTTGGAAAACGCATCACACTTTGATGTTCCTCACCGTCATAAATCAAATGTTCATAGACTTCATCACTCAAGACAATGATGTTGGTTCCTTCCACAATTTCCTCAAGGGTCTGCAGGTCTTCCCTGGCAAGAACAGTTCCACTGGGGTTATGTGGAGTATTGATGATGATCATCCTTGTTTTGTCGGTGATCATGTCTTTCACTCGATTCCAATCAATTGAGTAATCCGGCCACTTCAGTTGGTAAGGTTTTATTTGACCTCCTGCCAATTCAACTTGCGGTTTATAGCAATCATAGGCAGGTTCGAAAATGATTACCTCATCGCCTCCACGTACAAAAGCCATAATTGCGGTGTAAAGCGCTTGAGTGGCCCCAGCCGTAATGCAAATGTCTGTTTCGGGTTGAATGGTATGAGCATAGAGGCGTTGTATCTTGGCGGCAAGAACTTCATTTAGCTTTGGCAGCCCGGCCATTGGACAGTATTGGTTTTTCCTTTCCCTGAGATATTTAGCAATTAGCTCAATTAGTTTTTCATCACACTCAAAATCTGGAAAACCTTGGCCTAGGTTTATTGCCTGATGTTCTGTGGCAAGCTTGGACATAATAGTGAAAATATTGGTGCCACCAACCGGTGTTTTGGGTTCAAAAGCAATGTCGTTCATCTCTCAAAAATAGAGGAACCAATGTATTGTCTAGCTGTATTGTCTAGCGTTAGATTAATCTAGGCACTTCTGATCGTATGTGAAAACATGTTTTGCAAAGTCTTTCCATCGAAGTTTTTGATCAGCAAGGGCTTTGCAGTCATTGTACAAAAGGTCGAGTGACTTTTTTCGGTAGCTAAAGTTTCCAATGCGAAACGTCTGAGCACCATCAATCGAAACAAGATGGCTATCATCTAGCCCACCTTCAAGCAAGAGACCATTAATACTGGATCCACCCATATTTGAAGACTGAGGATCTTTGTAGATTTTTAGCTTTTGATCGAATCCTGGATTCAGTAATTGACTAAGTGCTTGTGCTTTTCGTTTTCCGGGAAGTGTTATTCGTTCGAAAAAGACCCAACCATCCTCAGGCAATACGTCTATGAAATCGTCATTGTCTATGTCTCGAATGATAGGTAGCAGGGCGATGTCTTTGTAATTACTTGCAAGTCCAGGCTGGATGGCTAATAGCTGCAGATCTGAGGCAGCTATCTTTATCCATTCATCACCAGCTTTCAGCGTGAATCTTGTTAATAGACTGTCACTGTATACTGCCCCCCTTATCTCTCCAGTCAAGGTATCACCATTTGAGAATACTACATAGATTTCGTCAGCATTGGCAATTTCCAGTTGGTCAAGCTGCTGTACGAAAAATTGAGCTTGCGTTTTACAGAGAATCAATGTGGTGAATGCGATGACTAAATAGTACTTCATAATTTATGTGTCAGTGATTTTGTAAAGTTGCAGGTAGATGTTTGAAAATGAAAGATTACTTATTATAACCAGTCGAAGCAGTTTAAGGCCTTTCGTTGAGAGGAGTTTTTGTTTGAAAATTTGATATACAGTGATATCCTTTTTTAGTACAATAAAATATAACGCACTTATAGTTTTATACTGGGTTTTGTGTTGTAACTTGAGATCGAAGATATTGGTATAGTACCATTCTAGGTTTAGTATAATGGAAGGTTTACAGCGTTTATTTCACAAGTTTTCAAGTGATCCTAAAGCTGTTAATTTTTATCTTGAAAACACCACTTTCGGTCTCTTTTACTTTCAAAGGGGAGACTTGCAAAAAGTATTTGCCGATAAGAAATTATTGCACCTTTTGAAGCTCGGTTCAGCGCATATGTCCCTAGATTTAAATGAATACCTGGATACTGCTTCTGCGAAACAAATACATAAGTTAGCCGAGCTTCCAGGCGAAGAGGTCAATGCTGCTCATGATTTTCCATTGCGCTGGATCATCAATGGGAGCAGTCAAAAGAGCAGGTGCAGGGTACTTTGGCTGGAGTCTGATGATGTCCTACTGGTTGGGTTGTATGATATTCTTCCTTCCACTTCTAATACAGGAATGCTCGAGGCTAAGAGACAGGAAGATGAACTTCGACTTTTTGAGTCCGTAATCAAAAACACTAAAGATGCGGTATTGATCACAAAAGCCGATGAATCCAATGAGTTGCCCGGTTGGGAGATTCTATTTGCCAACAATGCTTTCTGTGAAATGACGGGCTATTCGCGTGAAGAGATCGTAGGTCAGACGCCCAAAATGTTTCAAGGCGAAAAAACCGACAGAGCCATTCTGGATAAAGTAAGAAAGTCACTGGAGCTATGGGAACCTTGTGAATACGATCTGATCAACTACAAAAAGAACGGAGAGGAGTTTTGGGTCAATATGTCAATTACTCCGCTTACAGACGAGAATGGTTGGTACACGCATTGGATAGCCATCGAAAGGGACATCACAGAAGCTAAGAAGTCAGAGCATTTGCTTGCTAGAAGTGAGAGGCAGCACCGACAGCTTGTTGATAACTCCAATGATATTATTTACTCCATCACCGCAGAGGGTATCTTCACATTCGCATCTCCTGCATGGATAAAGTTACTTGGTCATACAACTGAAGAGGTCGTTGGTACTTCTTTTACCGATTACGTTTATCCTGACGATATACCGGTATGTGCTGCGTTCTTGCAAAAGGTGGTAGAAACTGGAGAACGTCAAGAAGGAGTAGAATATCGTGTGAAACACAAGGAAGGTCATTTGGTATGGCATACCTCCAGTGCTACACCAATAAATGACGAGTCCGGCAAGATCATTGGTTACGACGGACTAGCGCGAGATATTACGGAGACTAAAGAAGCAAAAGAATTACTAGCCGCAAGTGAGAAGCAGTATCGTCAATTGGTTGACAATTCCAATGACATCATTTACTCGATTACAGCAGAGGGCATCTTCACTTTTGCATCTCCTGCATGGATAAAGTTGCTTGGCCATTCGCCTGAAGAGGTCATAGGAACTTCTTTTACCGATTACGTTTATCCTGACGACATACCGGCATGTGCTGCGTTTTTGCAAAAGGTGGTAGAATCTGGAGAACGTCAAGGCGGAGTAGAATATCGTGTGAAGCACAAGGAAGGGCATTTGGTATGGCATACCTCCAGTGCTACACCAATAAATGATGATTCTGGTAAGATCATTGGCTATGATGGTCTAGCGCGAGATATTACGCAAAGTAAAGAAATGCAGCATCAGCTGGTTGAGGCTAAAGATCAAGCTGAGGAATCTGAGCAACGCCTGCAACTAGCGGTTGATTCAGGCCAATTAGGAATTTGGGATTGGAATTTAAAGACAAGGATATTCACCTTGGACGATCAAGCCTATGCATTGATAGCAGGCAAGAAAAGAACCAAGGAAAATACCGTAGATATCTGGTTTGAGAACCTGCATCCTGAGGATAAAGAAAGGGTAGTAAAAGAGGTAGAGGATTCTTTGAGAAGTAAGACCGAATACAATACGATCTATCGATTCATACATCCCAATGGGAAGCAATTGCACCTACATGCGCATGGGATAATCATTAGAAATGAGGAGGATAAGGCTGTTCGGATGATTGGGATCGCACAAGATGTGACCGATGAGAAGATAGAGCAAATCGAGCTGCTGACAGCTGCAAAATCTGAAGTGGAGGAATCAGAGAAACGACTAAAATTAGCGACAAAGGCAGCTAAAAGT
>JABSPG010000116.1 GCA_013214445.1 Ekhidna sp.
TACCTAGTAAATGAAGTGGGTAGAAAAATAATGAAAGTAGAGGCGGGCAATGTCAATGATCAATTAAAGATTGCGGCAGGCTACTTTTTTTTCTTGAATTAAACCCCAATGTAAAAATAGTTACAGATATTATTACATACATGTCCAATACTAATGCTGTCTGTATGGGACTAAGAGAAAGATAATTCTGTGGGGCCAATAATGAAGCTACTTTTAAATAGCGGTCACTTATTTCTCCTACATCTTTCGCTGCAGTATTTTACTTCATCCCAGACCTTTTCCCATTTCTTTCGCCACGAAAAAGGTTTTCCGCAGGTGGCACAGTTTTTTGTTGGTAGATTTACTTTTTTATGCGCCAAAATCTGGAATTTCTTCTGCTCTTGCGTACGGAAAAGATGATTCAGTCTTCAAGGAATAGTAATTATTAAGACCCGAAATACCAGCGGTGTTGTATAAGGAGAGGTCTATGTATCCCTTTTCATTCACTGCATTGTCTGGTATGAGTAGATGTTGTATCTCGCCAATCACTAGTATGGTTCCGTTAATCTGTATTGGCATTTCATCCACAAGCTTCATTCCCATTTTTAGAAAACACTCTTTTACAAATGGGGCAGAAAAGTCCTCTAGGTATTCTTCATTCAACCCACAGCGATCAAACTCTGAAACCTCTCGATCTATTTTGGCGGAAGTGAAATGTGCTTTGTCTGCAATAGAGACTGGTACGTGGTTGATCGTATAAAGGCCTGTTTCTTTTATGTTTTCATAGGTGTGTCTTGGAACATCGTCGGTTGGACGCATTACGAAACCTAATAATGCCGGGTTGCTTCCTAAGTGAACCACGCTGCTGAAAATAGCAAGGTTTGTTTGTCCATCTTTCGATTTCGTCCCGATGAGGTTAGCAGGTTTAATACCGGATACAGAATTTATAATATTCAAGCGCTTTATTCGCTCTAAGTTGTGAATGTCCTCTTTTGTCAAATGCATGATGAGTAGACCAATGAAGAAGAGAAATGTTTCACGTCTGTGAAGGGCTACTTCAAGGAGTAAGATGGAAAGTTCTGGGATCGGGAAATTTAAATTTAAAGTCCAGTTCTGCGATGAGCTTTGCTGATGCTATCTTTCTGCCAGTAGCTTCTTTATACGGTGTAAGGATACCATCTTCTTGTGATTCAATCACTTCTTTCTTTGATGGGTACATAGGTGCTACAATATTGTAGGTTTCACCACTAATTTGTTCTTCTATTACCCTTTGAATGGCCGAAGAAGCATCTCGATAGTGAATGTGATTGACAGGATCATCTGTCTTTGTCACTTTGTATTTACTTAGTAATCGATCACCTCCCATAAGCCCCGCAAACCGTAGGATATTCGTTTGTGGGAATCGTTCCTTAATCAGGCTTTCCGTTAATATGGTTTCCGGGGAGAGGTCTTCTTCTTTGTAGAGCTTGGGATCAGAAGGATAAACCCCTGTAGAACTAGCTAGTACAAGTTGTCCCTTAAAATCACCCATAAATGCGACAATGTTTTGGATTTTGAATGTCAATGCTTCCTTTGATGAGCGTCTAAGAGATAATGGTATCAGCATGACAATGCTATCCAAATTCGAAAGGTGCTTCCAAGGTTTGGCAATGTTTGCTTCAGAATCAGAAAAATGGATTGCTGTGGAGCTATATCCAACCTTGGAAAGCTCTTTTGTTGTTTCTTCATTACTGGTAGTGAGAAATATTTTTTGGTCTTCCCCAATTTGTAGGAGTAGCTTTTTGCCAAGCCATCCACATCCGATAATTCCAATTGTTTGGTTTTCCATTCGTATTAAGGGTTTCGTCTGCCGGCCCGTGTATGTGTCGCAAGTATCCTTTTGCTATCGTCTTTTACTGCTTGGTTTTTTCTGTGACCCCATACCTTGGTTCTAGCAATTTTGCCACTTTCCTGTAAATCGACGATTGGGGGAGGATAGTCCCTACCTATTTGAAATCCACAAAATGATTGCTCCAGTTCGGTCATCTTCCAAGGTTCATGAATATGTTCTATTGGGACGATTACTAGTTCTGGAATCCATTTTTTGATAAATTCTCCCTCGGGATCATGATCTTGGCTTTGTTTAACAGGATTATAAATCCTCACGGTATTTATTCCAGTGGTTCCGGCTTGCATTTGAAATTGTGGATAGTGAATACTTGGTTCATAATCTAGAAATTGATGCGCTAGATGATAAACACCATCGCGCCAATCTTGATCTAAGTGGTGGCAGAGAAAAGAAACGAGCATGGCTCGCATTCTGAAATTTAGCCATCCCGTTTTGATTACGCTTCGCATACACGCATCTACCATCGGAAAACCTGTTTTGCCATCCTTCCACGCCTGAAGCTTCTTAGGATCGCTTTCATGTGGAAGTAGCTCATAGCCTCTGTTGATACACGTATGTTCATATTCGCATTCCACCTCAAATTTTTGAATGAAGTGGCAGTGCCATTTTAACCGCGTCAAGAAAGCTCCAAATGCTCGCTTATTTGACTTAAGGTTTTCGTGTTTTTTTACAAATTGATAGGCTTGCTTAATGCTTAGGTTACCCCAAGCCAAATATGGGGATATCCTGCCGCCTGACTTTCGGCTTTTTGCCGGTTTAGAAATATGTCTATTGTAATCAAAGCCACGACCATCTGCAAAGGAGGTCAGATACCTCCATCCATTTTTTTCTCCCGCAGGTTGGAAGAAGGTAGGGTAATCCTCAAGCTGTTTTTTAAATTCATCTGCTAAAGGATAAGCGTTTTGAAACGTCTTTCTTGATGAATTTCTTGAGAATGTGTTTTCAATGGTCGGCTCTGACATGGTGACAAACCAATTTTTATCCCATCCATCTCGATTGGTGATCCCCCGTACTACTCCATCTCTTTGGTACTCCTTCCAAAGAATACCTTCGTTTTTTAAGTAGTTGTAGACTTCTTTATCTCTAAGCCAGGTTTGTTCAATACCTGTCTCCTGATGGGAAAAAACTGTCCCTATTTCAAATTGGTTTATTAAATCTTTGAAAACCTCAACGGCCTCAGCGTGAAAGATCTCGACTTTCCTTTCATATTGCTGAAGGGTTCGATTCATTTCTATCAAGGAATGATAGATAAATTGTTGGTGTCTTAAAGCACTATCAGGATGCCGTAAAATGGAAGGTTCAAAGATGTAAATTATCCTGTAGGGCTTACCTGCTTTCTCTGCAGCATGCAAGGGAGCATGATCCTGTGTTCTTAGGTCACGTTTTAGCCAAACAATGTTGATTGATTCCATTGCTTTAGCTCTTTTTGGCATTTCTTCCAGAAAGCGAAAAATGATCGATAATAACCTTTGACTCCAAACATCCAATCACGAGATTCCTCAATGCCTGTGTAATTATTTAGTGGATGCTCTTTGTAATGTATTTGCTGGATGTCATATTCTCCTACTAAGTCCGCAAACTCACCGGTGAAAATTTGAATACCCTCAATATTATTTGCTAACTCCAGCATGAAATCAACAGCGTTTTGTCCAATAGGGTATTTATGATAAACGGAGGGTTCTAGCAATAAAATTCTGTTACCTTGTTCTTCGTTGTGCCAGGCTGGATCAAGATTATAATAGTTGTATAAAAAGGTAGGTTTCGTCTGATCGATCACCAACCGATTTGACTGTGGAAGTGCTGTCAGCAGCTCAGGAGTGATTGTTTGTTGAAGTTCATGTGGGACCTCCATACCCTCGAAATCTTCATAATCAACATCTAAGAAGGTTCCTTTTTGTCGTTTGTAGCAGTACTTGTTGATATTGATCTGGTTGGCATAGTATTCTTTTCCTGCGTTTGCTCCAGAAACCCATTGCCAACTCAAGGCATTACTAGCCCAATCACCGTCTAGTAGATGATAGTACATCCATTTTGCAGGAACTCTCCAATGACTGCCACCTACATTGCATGCAGTCATTGCGATATACATGCGTAGATGATTGTGTAAATACCCCGATTCGTAATACTCATTAATGCCATCATCAATAGCGTCTATTCCCGTATTTGCCTCAATGATGTTCAATGGCATCTCGTAGTTATGTACATTAGGCTGCTCTCGTCTCAGGTCTTCATCAATTAGATCTTTTTTGTCAATCCACACTTGCTGCCAATAGTCTCTCCAGGCTAACTCCTGTATGAATTTTTCAATTTTATTTGGATGAAAACCTCTTTTCAAAGTGGTTTCAAAGACCTGCTTTGTTGAAATAACACCTCTTGAAATGTATGGAGATAGACGAGTCACTGCTCCATCGATGAAATTTCTACTTTTCCCATAAGCTACAGGATCTACTTCATCGACTTGCTGCAAAATTTCTTTGTAGTTGGTGCTGAAATTCATCTTTTGCTGATTTTATTAAGACTTATCTGTCTTTGTCGAGAGCATTTGAATCGATCAATTTCTGTGTTTCGGGTTTTGAGATGTTTCTGACTAACACCACTATTGACTCGTTTTCGCCATAGGTTGAAGCTGCTTCTTTTCAGCGTGCTACGCATAAGCTTGATCACTTCCTTTTCGGGTAACCCAAATTGAAACTCGATCGCCTCGAAGGGCGTTCGATCTTCCCAGGCCATTTCTATTATTCTATCTACTTCCCTTTCAGTTAGTTTCATATCATCCACCCCTCCAAAACCTATGTAAATGAATTGATCTTCAATTATAGAATTACTCCGTCCGCGATAAGTTTTTGAAACATTAAGACCCCAGCCTCATTTTTTGTGGTTGAAGTTTCCACTTCGAAATAGAATATTTCATGATCTCCACCAATGTTAGATCTTTTTATAGTCCTTAGTTGGAGGTATCCACAACTTTCCTTTAGGACGCGATTTCCTTTCCAGGAGGTTAATAGATCCCTATCTTCAAGCTTAGCTTGTTTGTCTACGACTTTGCCCGATTTTTTGCCTAACAATTGAATTAGGTTTTGCTGATCGCTGTGCAAAATTTGCAGTACCGCTCGATTCTCAGATCTTAAATTTTGAAAAGTCTGGGTGTTGTAATCCACTGCAATCATGAAGAGTTTTGGCTTCATACTTACTGCAGTAACATACGTGCAAATATTCATATTAACCTTGCTACCATGGTATGTGGCAAGGCTATAGATAGGCATATCAACAATATTCCATGGGCGTTTTACACCCACTAAGCTACTATCGCATTGATCTTCTTGAGCACTTCCTCAGCCTCCGCTACCTTAGCATCGCTTGCTTTTCTATTTGTTTTCGAAAGATTGTATGATTCCGTCATCAGCTTCTCATATTGTTTTTGAAGCTTCTCTTTCGGTGATTTTCTGCTAAATAATCCCATGTCGTAAATAACCAATGGAATCCGATCTTGTTGGCTTGCTTTTTAAAAAAAGCTAATCACTTCCCACCAGAGCAAGTTTTTTGCCATCAGGAGATACGGTGATTCTAGTAATGTTTTCAATCCCTTTGACAGAAAGATCTGCAATTTCTTTCCATTCACTTCCGGATTGCCACATATACAATTTGCTTTCATATCCCATGATGATTTCTCCCCGGGGTGTCCAACAATAATCTTCCGCACCCTTGATTACATCTGTCAATACCTTTACTTCCGATGTGACAGGATCCATACTTCTTATCGTCCAGTTGTCCGAGCTTTTGTCCACAAAAGAGAATGCATTTGTGCCCGGTATTTTGTGAAGTGATCTCCCGATATTCTCACTCAATATTTTAGCTGTATTGGATTTAACATTGACTAGTTGTAGCGTTGCGGGCTCTCCGAGCACAAATGCTACGATTTCATCTTCGTTTATCCATGCGTGATAGCCGATTTTTAGGTCAGGCACCAGCACTTTGTTTTTTCCGTTCAATTTGTAGGCATACAGTAGCTGCAAACCTGTCGTATCTAGCCTGATGCTGGAAACTCGACCATCAGGCATCATAAGGGGTGAGTACTCGCTTCCACCGGGTGTCTTTGATACACGGATGGTACTGGAGGACTCGAAGTAAAATCTAACAATGTCGGTCTGTCCCTCCATGTTTCGTACATAAAGGATGGATTCACTATCGGACCAGAATGAGGGTTGGTTATCATAACCAGCATTTTCTGAAATATTTGTGTGATTTTCAAAGACGATTGCTTCACTAGATCTTCGCATATCCATCAAGTAAACATCTGTGTTGGGCTGTGCGATGCTTCTAAATCCTACCAATAGGACAAAGAGCTGTACAAATAAGATGTGAGTGTTTTTCATGATTTTTTTAGCTGATTGAGTAATTATTTTAACTGATCTTTACCACACATAAATTTAACTGTAACCTCACTTATCGAGTACTGAAAATTCTTTCCTTATGATAAAATCCGTTTTCAAATTTCTTCTGACTGGTTTAGTAACGTTAATTATCATTGGGGTGTTGGCTTTCTTTTTTATTGATGAGTCCGTACCTAGTGGGACGAAAGGGCAAGATGCGGAGGAGCTTGCTGATGAGATGTTAAAGGCCCTGAATAAGTCAGCATTTGATACGGTCTCAGTCATTGAGTTCACTTATCCCAGAGGTCACTCTTATGTTTGGAACAGGTCTGAAAATACCGTGCAAGTAAGGTGGGATCAAAATGATGTTTTCTTAAACTTGAATGAGTCTACTGAGGAATTTAGCTCACTCCAGTACGAGGCATATGAATACTTTATAAATGACTCTTTTTGGCTTATTGCACCCTTTAAGGTTCGGGATAATGGGGTGATTAGGTCTTTTGTAGATGTTGAAGATGGTAGAGGCTTGCTGGTCACCTATACATCAGGTGGAGTTACTCCAGGGGATAGTTACCTTTGGATCATCGATCAGAATGGATTTCCAACAGCATGGAAGCTATGGACCTCCAATGTTCCCATCGGAGGTTTGAAGATCGGCTGGGGTGGATGGGTAGAAAAAGGAGGAGTCTGGTTTTCTACGTTTCACCCGAGTCAGATTATCGACCTAGAAATAACCAATTTGAAGGTCACTTATTGAATCACGACTCCCAGCTTTTTCATTTCTTCCCAAAAGGCTGGATAGGATTTTTCTACAACACCAGGGTCATCAATTTCAACATCCATCAGTTGTGATAATGGAGCGAATGCCATCGCCATTCGATGATCTTCATAGGTTTCGACAGTGAGCGAGTCTGGTAATTGCTTTGAAGGATGCAGAATCCATGTTCCTGATTCCTCTTCCAAAGAAGCTCCTATCTTCTTCAATTCGTTTTGCATAGCGGCGATACGATCTGTTTCTTTGATCTTCAGGCTTTCTAATCCTGTCATTTCTAATCTGACGCCAGAGGCAGCAGCAGCTACCATCACGGTTTGGGCAAGATCAGGGCAATTCTTGAAATCTAGCTTCAGGTTACTGTCGGCAATTTGCTTTTTTGATAAGCTGACTCCTTCCGAATCAAAAGAGGAGGCTACTCCTAATTTTTCCATTATTGCAGCGATCTGACGATCACCTTGGGTAGAATTATCTCTGACTGTGAGTAATTTCAACGAATCTGATTCAGATAATGCGATTAGGGTGTACCAATAACTAGCTCCAGACCAATCACCTTCAATTACATAGCTGGTGGACATATAGTTCTGAGATTTCACCTCAATCCGTTGACCTTCCCAAAGTGAATTCACCCCGAAAGCGCTCATGAGATCTAGCGTCATTTGAATGTAGGGTCTGCTATAGATTTCTGTAGTAAGGTTGATGATTAGTCCTTGAGGTAAGCATGGTGCAATCATCAATAATGCACTGATGTATTGGCTGCTAATATTGCCGGGCAGATTAAGCTCTGAAATGACCTGATTCTCCATCTTATCTATGATCAACGGAGGGTAGCCTTCATTTTCTTTGTAGGAGATCTTAGCTCCGATATCTCTCAGTGAATCCACAAGCGGACCAATGGGTCGTTGCTTCATTCGATCGGTCCCAGTGATGGTGGCATTCGTTCCCTTCAGTGCTAAAAAAGCAGTTAGAAATCGCATCGTTGTGCCTGCATCTTTCACATCGAAAAAATCACCTCGCTCTGTGAGTAATTTCACCATTGTCCGCGTGTCGCGGGCATTAGATACATTTTCAATATTTGAACTCTGTCCTGATGCCAACGCATTTATGATAAGCGCTCTATTACTCTCGCTCTTGGAGGATTCTAGCTTGATTTCCCCACTAATTGGCGTGTTGATTTTTTTTAATCGAATTTTCAAGTTCTGGCAGGTTTTTTGTCAAACACTTTACAACTATTCACGTTGCTAAGTTGTCAATAATAAACAATATGTTAAGATCAAGCACCATCGGAAAATTACTCGCCTCATTAGCCTTGGGAGCACTCACTTTTTTTCTAAGCGCACCTAAAAAATTGCTCAAGAAGAGACAAGTGCAAACATCACAGGACAGCTCCATGAGAGAAAAAGAGGATTTGTTTATTTGAGCACCTCTTTTAATATGTCGTCTGAAACCAAGACATCATAGGCGCAGTGACCGATTCTCTCAAGCAAAGAGAATCGGATGCCCATATTGTCATTTTTCTTGTCCTGCATTAGGTATTTCATGAGTATTTCATATGAAGGTATTTTCCTTCGGTCTTGATAGATTTCGCTAAGGTAATTTTCAATATCGGCTTCTTCATTGCTTGATAGGATTCCAGACTGTACCGCTAACTTATTTTCTATGAGCATCCCAATAGCAATGGCTTCTCCATGTGTCAATGGCTTTTCGGTTGATAGAAAATACGTTTCTATAGCGTGACCAATTGTATGTCCGTAGTTCAAGGTTTTTCTAAGCCCGTTTTCTTTTGGGTCTGCGGTGACTATTTCATTCTTCACTTGTATGGACCTTGGTATGAGCGTCTCCCAATTAATTTCTTCAAAGGGAGTATTTATCAAATAATCCCATTGATCTGAACTTTGAATCAGTGAGTGCTTGATAATTTCAGCAAAACCCGATTTGAATTCTCTGGCGGATAGTGTTTTCAAAAATACTGTGTCAACAATGACCGCATTTGGTTCTTGAAAAAGGCCAATGTGATTTTTCAGTCCGTTGAAGTCCACTCCAAGCTTACCACCTATGCTAGCATCCACCTGTGATAGGAGCGTGGTTGGGATGTTAATGAACGGAATTCCTCGTTTATAGGTGGAAGCACAAAACCCACCCATATCACCAATAACTCCTCCTCCCAGATTGATTAAAAGACTCTTGCGAGAGAAGCCAAAATCGGTCATTTTTTGCCATATGTATTCACAAGTAGAAAGTGTTTTGTTCAGCTCACCACTTGAGATTTCGATCGTCAGTGATTTGTCCAAATTGAGCAATGGCAAACAAAACTCTCTTGTATGCTCATCCACCAGGAATGCGTACTTGTCTGGCTGTAGATGATCAATCTTTTGTGCCAAATCTTGAGTTGCACTTGTTGATATTGAGAGGTATGAAGGAAGATTATTAGACATTTTCTTAAACAGGTGATGGTGTGAATCTGTTAGCTATCTTTGCACACCGATTTTCAAAAATATGCAATCAGATCCAATCAATTTTGACGATACTGCAACTGCCTTTGCCCATCGGACGACCGGTGAATTGAAGAACTCACACTTTGTTTTTTCAAGTATGAGCAAACCTTGGATGGTAAAGGTGGGTACAGCGATGACAAATTTGTCTTTGGCCTTGCGATTGCCTGTCAAAGGAATTATCAAAAAAACGCTGTTTAATCAGTTCTGTGGTGGCGAATCTATTAGTGATTGTAGAAGAACCATTGATCAATTAGGAGCCCACAATGTGCAAACAATTCTAGATTATTCGGTTGAGGGGCTGCAAAATGAAGCTGGTTACGATGAGACAAAAGATGAGGCTCTTCGAGTGGTTGATTTCGCTGCGGATAATCCTAACATTCCTTTTTGTGTCTTAAAGCTTTCAGGTCTTGGTTCTACAGATTTGATGACTAGAGCACAAAACAATGAAGCACTCACTGAAACGGAAAAGTCCATGCTTGACAAGGCAGAGCAGCGGGTAGATCAGATAGTACAGAAAGCGAGCGAGAGAGGGTTGATGGTTATGATTGATGCTGAGGAATCTTGGTTT
>JABSPG010000117.1 GCA_013214445.1 Ekhidna sp.
GGCCTGCTAGTAATTGCAAAGACCGAAAAAGCAATGACAGGCCTTGCGAAACAGTTTTTTGATCATAGTATTGAGCGAACCTACTTCGCGCTCGTGTGGGGAGTTCCAGAGGAAGAAAAAGGGACTATCGATGCAAATGTGGGACGGAGCTTGAAGGATAGAAGAGTGACAGCAGTCTTTCCAGAAGGGGATTTTGGAAGACATGCAATTACCCACTTTGAGCTTCTGGAAGATTTAAGGTACGTTTCTCTAGTCAAGTGCAATCTGGAGACAGGAAGAACACATCAAATTAGGGCCCACATGCGATATTTGGGTCATCCACTTTTCAATGACGTCACCTACGGAGGTGGTGAGATACTGAAAGGAACCGTGTTCAGCAAGTATAAGCAGTTTGTTCAAAACTGTTTTAAGCTTATGCCTAGACAGGCATTGCATGCAAAAACGCTAGGTTTCACTCATCCAATTACTAAAAAGGAGGTCTTTATCAATTCTGAATTACCGGAGGACTTTCAAGCCGTTTTGACCAAATGGCAAGGGTACATAGAGCACTCAGATAACGAATAGTCCGTGATCTGAATTTTTATGCTTGCTTCGTTACCCTTCTCAGCGTTTTCATAGGATTATCATGCTCTTTGTCAAATCCATAGATTTCTAAGCGGATATTTCTAAACTCTGCATTTTTTTTGAAATCATCGATGATCTCCATAATATCCGGATGTATGAAATGTGATCTGGAAGCATCAATAGTGATATATGAATCATCTGGCAGATGAGCAATTGTTTCAATAATACTTGCCTTGTTCAGGAACGTAAGGTTTTCTGACAATTCTAGCTTTAGTTTTTTGTTCCCATTTTCTTCAATAGCTTCAATTACATAAGGCTTGCTAAAATTATTGTAGAGGATATTGAAGATTCCTACCGTCAATCCTAACAGGATTCCGATAAGAAGGTCTGTGAAGATTATGCCAAGCACAGTGACGATGAATGGAACAAATTCTGATCTACCGGCGGAAAACATGGTTAAGAACAGCCTAGGCTTTGCTAGCTTGAATCCTACCAGAATCAAAATTGCAGCCAAACTGGAGAGGGGAATAAGGTTGAGAATATTCGGAATAAAGACGGCCGAAACAAGTAAGAGAAGTCCATGGACTACCGCTGACACCTTTGTTCTACCTCCGGACTGGATATTTGCGGAACTTCTAACGATTACCTGAGTAATAGGTAAGCCCCCAATCATACCAGAAAAGATATTCCCAGTACCCTGAGCAATTAATTCCCTATTTGTGGGAGTTATACGCTTTAATGGATCTAGTTTGTCTGTTGCCTCAACGCACAGCAAGGTCTCTAAGGACCCAACTATCGCTATCGTTGCACCCAAAATTAGGACCTCTTTATTAAGCATCGAATTTGGATCAAAGAAGGTGAATTGGTCTATAAACTCACTAAAAGTGCCTGCGATAGGGAGGCTAACCATATGTGTTTCGTCAATGTATAGATCTGTTCCTTTGAATAATAAATTGATCAGTATTCCTACCGTTACAACCACTAGCGGACCTTGAATCACTTGGAATATTTTGATCTTTTTCATGAATTGCATTTCCCATAGAATCAGAATCGACATAGAGATAATGAATATGATGACCGCACCCTCCTGAATAAAGTCCAACATTTTGACTAATTCCGAAAATGTGTTTTCTCCATCGGGTTGGAAAAATTCGAGATCTCCTTCTGGATCTGCATCATATCCGAAAGCGTGTGGGATTTGTTTGAGAAAAATAATGATGCCGATAGCCGACAGCATTCCCTTTATTACTGAAGAGGGAAAATAGTATCCAATAATTCCTGCCCTAGCTATCCCAAGCAAAATCTGGATGATGCCGCTGACCACTACTGCCGCTAGAAATACAGGATAAGACTCTAAGTCTTGAATGGCAGCTAGCACTATTACAGCAAGTCCCGCTGCGGGACCACTAACTCCAACTGCCGAACCACTGATTAGTCCTACCACAACACCTCCGATTATGCCGGAGATAACACCAGCGAAGAGAGGGGCACCTGAGGCCAATGCAATCCCCAGACAGAGGGGTACAGCAACTAAGAAGACTACCAAACTTGCTGATAGATCGGTTTTGAAATTATTGGATATACTGTTTTTATTAGGTTCCATTAGAAGGATTAGTTAGTAGTTGTAGTTAAGTGTATTCGGAAAAGGGGGGCTTAATTACACTCGGGAGGGGGAGTAGAATAATCTAGGGTAGGAGACGTCCAATCTGAAGAAGATGACGTGAATTGAAAGGTCTGGGAAAGAAAAGAACCACTTAAAGCCAACACATTTGAAGATCCTGAAGTCTTTTTTTCTTCGCTATCCTCTTTACTTTCTTCATTTTCTGTTTCATAGTCGAGTTCAATAGCTACCTGAAGAAAATTCTCCATAGGTAAAGTTATCTCTACGGTCATAGCGACACACAGGACTATAGACAGTATTTGAACGAGTAGTAGTTTATTCATAACTGCTTTCTATTCCAATTTCAGAACAGATAGTATTATACGTGACAGCAAATTACAGGTTTAAAAGCTATTTTAAAGCGACTGAGCCTTAAATTCTAATAGCTGGTCTAGGTATTCACGATTATTGGCCAATCTAGGTACCTTATTTTGACCTCCAAGCTTACCACGAGACTTCATCCATGCATAGAATGTCCCGGGAGAAGCGATGTGAACGATCGGCTGCTGAAGCGCAATATCTTTGTATCGTTTTGCATCATAATCCGAATTGACCTCCCGTAGCTTCTCATCCAAGAGTTTAGTAAATCGGTTCACATCATTTGGTACAGTAGTGAACTCTATCATCCATTCATGGCCACCCTTTTGACCATCACCCAAGTACATGGGGCCTGCTGTAAAGTTGTCAATTATGGCATTGGTCTTTTTGCAAGCTTCCGCAATGGCAACCTCTGCATTCTCAATGATTAATTCCTCACCGAATGCATTTATGAAGTGCTTAGTTCTTCCCGAAATCTTGATTCTATACGGATTTACACTTGTAAAAGTGACGGTATCTCCAATTTTGTACCTCCATAGTCCAGCATTCGTAGTAATGATTATAGCATAGTTCTTTCCTACTTCCACTTCATCCAATGTAAGTGTTCTTGGATTGGACTCATTTATTTCTCCGAATGGAATGAACTCATAAAAAATCCCATAATCAAGCATCAACAGCATTTCATTGCTATCCGTTTGATCCTGAATACCGAAAAATCCTTCTGAAGCATTATAGGTCTCCATATATCTCATACTTCTGGAAGGAATGAGCTTTTTGAAGAGGTCTCGATATGGGGTGAATGAAACAGCACCATGAAAAAACACTTCAAGGTTGGGCCAGATTTCTAGGATATTCTTAGCTCCATTTCTATCCAATATTTTTTCAAGTAGCACAATCATCCAGGTAGGAACACCTGAGATATTGGTCACATTTTCATTGGATGTAATCTCAACCATTCGGTCGATTTTCTCCTCCCATTCATCCATCAAAGCAATATCCAAACTTGGTGTTCTAACCATCTGAGCCCACCAAGGCAGGTTTTTCAAAAGCACTGCCGAGACATCTCCATAATAAGAGTTGGCATTTTCGTCAAACTGATTAATTTGATGACTCCCGCCGAGTAATAACCCTTTTCCAGCAAATAGCTTAGACTCAGGATAGTTGTTGAAGTAGATGCTAAGCAAATCCTTGCCACCCTTATAGTGGCAATCATCCAATGCTTCTTGAGATACTGGAATAAACTTGCTTCTCGCGTTTGTTGTGCCCGAAGACTTTGCAAACCACCTTACTTCTGAGGGCCAGAGCACGTTCTGCTCTCCTTTCATTAATCGCTCTACAAATGGATATAGATCTTCATAGTCGACAATAGGTACTTTGTTTTTGAAGTGTTCATAGTTTTCAATGGAAGAAAAACCATGATTTTTTCCGTATTCTGTCTTAGCGGCTTTTTTAATCAAATCCTCTAGCAGCTCATTTTGAACCTCGTGAGGATATTTCATGAAGAGTTCAATTTGGTGAATCCGCTTCTTCATCACCCATGAAAGTATTGAATTGAACAACTCCATTTCCCGAAGGTATTAAATCTTCCTCTTCAGTTCGAAATGTTTTCCTAAATAAACCTTTCTCACCTGTTCATCATTTGCTAGCTCTTCAGCTGTACCCGCCTTGAGTAGCCTTCCTTCAAACATTAAATAAGCTCTATCGGTGATGGAGAGCGTCTCGTTTACGTTGTGATCGGTGATGAGAATTCCAATGTTTTTGTTTTTGAGTTGAGCAACAATTGTCTGTATCTCTTCCACTGCGATAGGATCTACCCCAGCAAAGGGCTCATCTAATAAGACAAAGTTGGGATCGACAGCAAGAGCTCTTGCTATCTCAGTTCTTCTACGCTCCCCTCCTGACAGAACTTGACCTAGATTTTTTCGAACATGTGTGAGGCTAAATTCTTCGAGGAGGCTTTCGCATTTTTCTTTTTGTTCTTGCTTTGTCTTGTTTGTCATTTCCAAAACAGAAAGGATGTTGTCTTCCACACTTAGTTTTCTAAAGACGGAAGCCTCCTGGGCTAAGTATCCAATTCCTCTTTTCGCACGCTGATACATGGGCAGCTCTGTAATATCATCCTGATCGAGATATATATGACCTTCATTTGGCTTTATTAAACCAACGATCATATAAAAAGAAGTTGTTTTTCCTGCACCATTAGGACCAAGAAGACCTACAATTTCACCTGTCTTTACAGATACAGAAATGTCATTTACGACCTTTCTTTTTTTGTATTTCTTAATGAGGTGTTCAGCGCGTAATTCCATATAAGAGCCGCAATTTATGCATCAAATTTCATATCCCTTAGATTCAAAATGAGTGTTTTGTTCCCCATGTAGTTGTTTTCTTCAAGGTGATAAGCAATTTGAAAGGGTTTGCCTATTTCAATTCTTTCAATTTTCTCTGCCATACCAAATCCGATAAACTCATATAGCTTCTTGCTATTTTGTTCACGCACAAAACCTTTTAGGTGTTTGTCTTTGAGAGTTTTGGGTAGCGCATCTACTATCACATTTTTAGTGCCAAAAATTGGAGACATGTTTTTCGGACCAAAAGGAGCCATCTGACTCATCACATTGTAGGTTTTGAATGAGATATGTGAAAGTGGTATTTGGGTATCAATTTCTATTTTCGGGATTAGCTGTTCGGGAAGGATACGTTCACTGACCACCTCTTCAAACCTTTCTTTAAATAATTCGACATTGTTGATAGGTAAGGTAAGTCCTGCAGCATGCATATGCCCTCCAAATTGATCCAATAGGTCGGAGCAAGCACTTATTGCACTATGAATGTCAAAACCATCGACGGATCTAGCTGAACCAGTTGCTTTACCCTTAGATTCCGTAAGTATGATTGTGGGACGATGAAAGTGTTCAATGCATCTTGAAGCGACTATTCCAATAACCCCTTTGTGCCAGTTGTCCTTGAATAGGACAGTTGATTTCTTTTCCGCAGGGTATTTTGCTATTATCTCAAGAGCTTCTGTGGTAATGGATTCGTCAAACTCTCTTCTTTCTTTATTTCTATTATTAAGGTTATCTGCAAACGTTGCGGTCTCCGTCGCATCCCCGATCAATAGGTTTACTGATTCTTTGGCATGAGTAAGACGTCCAGCAGCATTTATTCTTGGGCCTATGGAGAATACCACATCTGATATGGAAAAGGCTTTTTTCTTGCCACTAATTTCGATTAAAGCTTTTAGCCCTGCAGAAGGTGTTTGGTTGAGTTTTTTCAATCCGTAGAAAGCAAGTGTTCTGTTTTCATCCACAATTGGGACAATATCACTTGCAATACTAACCGCCACCAGATCCAGCAGATCAAAAAGCTTTGCTTTATCGATCGTGTTTTGTTGGCAAAATCCTTCTAAGAGTTTAAATCCTACCCCGCATCCAGACAATTCCTTAAAAGGGTATTCACAATGTACTTGTTTTGGATCTAATAGAGCGAGAACATCAGGTAGTTCGTCTCCTGGTAGGTGATGATCACAAATGATAAGGTCTACTCCTGCCTCTTTTGCTTGGTGCGCTCTTTCGATAGCCCGCACACCACAATCCAATGCTATGATTAGGCTAAATGAGTTGTCTATTGCGTAGTTGATTCCCTTTTCTGATATACCATATCCTTCAGAGTAGCGATCAGGGATATAAAATTCGAGTTGGTTGCTGAACTGCTTTAGGAAAAGATACATTAGACTGACGGATGTGGTCCCATCCACATCATAGTCTCCATAGATCAGGATCTTCTCTTCGCTAAACACCGCATCGGTAAGTCTATTTACAGCTTTGTCCATGTTCAGCATCTGGAATGGGTCATGTAGTTTAGAGAGTGAAGGCCTGAAATAGGCCTTTGCCTGATCAAAGTCGTGAATTCCACGTTGAACCAAGATCTTAGATAAGTACTCGTTAACGTTGATTTCTTTGCTTAGCTGCTCGATGATTTTTTCATTAGGATCGCTCTTATATACCCACCGTTTTTCCACGGGCTTAAGTTATGAAAGGTCTTGGACTAATTGATTGCCAGATTTCAAGTAGTCTTAAATTTTGCGATCACCACTGGGTCTCAAGACATAACAAATGGATTGAAACCGATCGCTGTAGGCTAAGCTATTTCTTATATCTCCTTGAATGTGTATTTTGTGTCACATTTTACAAAACCCATGCGAATTGCACTAAACGAAATTTGGAATTTCCTGAAAATGGTGAACAGTAAAGAAGAGGGCTGGTCGTATGCCTTGTGTGCTGGGGCTGTTCGTGTGGATGATATCACTACGGAGACTATGCTTGCCTTGAAGGATGATAAGGCTTACGATACAGAGTTATTACCGTCTATCTTCACGTTCCGGGAGATTTTGTGGCAACCGGACGTTTTTACCGAGGCAGGTATGAGTGTGCCATCGCTTAGGATTCTTCATCAATTTTGTAAAGAAGCATGTGCTGAGCTTGAAGAAGCAAACCAACCTGTAAACCATATTTATATCCCCCTAATAAAAGGAGTTGCGAAATGCTGTGCCAAGGCGGTGAAGGCGTTGGATAATGATAAGGCTGATGTCAAGAAGGTTCTTGGAGACTTTAGAACCTGTGCTTTTCCAATTATTAAGTTTTTTATCTACCACCCGCAAAATAGGCATGACTATTTTCAGGACGCACAGAATCGACTGAATTACGCAGTTAAAATTATGCTAACTCAATTCTATGGTAGATATACCGAATTGAAAGATCCGTATTGGAAAATTTCTTTCAGGAAAAGTGAAATCAAATCAAAAGCAAACCCGTCAAAAGAGGAACAATAATTTCTTATTACCAGTTTAGCACTTGTCATGTCTACCAAGTCTCAAAATGAATTACCAGACAGGAGTAAGTTTTTATTAAAAAATTTGCTCCGAGGATTTATGTGGCTTGCTGTAATTGTAGTAGGATTTATCTATCTACGAAACAATTACGATTTCACTTTGGAGACTGTTTTGGGACCGGTTTACGATCAGCCTACGATTGTCTATCTAGTTTTTCTTGCCTCAGAAGCCATTTTTGGAATTATTCCTCCTGAGTTCTTCATGATTTGGTCCTTACGGAGCGGAGAACTCTCGTTATATATTCAAAATGTTTTGGCCCTCTCGGCAATTTCCTATGTATCTGGTATAATTGGCTTTGGTATTGGAGCGTATTTAAAGAACACACGTTTTTACCGAATGATGAAAGTCAGGGTCTTTGGCAAATTTGAAAAACACTTGAACAACTATGGTGGTTTTTTGGTGATAGTAGCCGCACTAACGCCGCTTCCTTTTTCTGGAATTGCGATGTTGGTGGGATCGGTACATTACTCATTCAAAAAGTACTTATGGTTTTCGCTTTTCAGATTTCTCAGATTCGTGGCTTACGGATTCGTAATTTGGGAGGCAAACGTATTCTAGATTTAGTTTGATGAAGAAAAAAGGAGTTTTACTAGTAAATCTGGGAACGCCAGACTCCACTGCGGTTTCCGATGTAAGAAAATACCTAAGAGAATTCTTGATGGATAAACGCGTAATCGATATCCCAGCTTTTCCTAGGTGGCTTTTGGTGAATGGGATCATTGCTCCTTTTAGAGCACCAAAATCAGCAAAGGAGTATCGTAAATTATTTGATGAGCGTGGATCTCCGTTGAAATATTACACAGAAGACATTACAGATTTGTTGAGCAGGAAGCTTTCAGAGGAATACTCTGTGAAGTTTGCGATGCGATATCAAAGCCCATCACTTGATTCGGTGCTTGAAGAGTTTAAGAAGGAGCGAGTAGCTTCCATTCATGTTATCCCCTTGTTTCCTCAGTATGCTTCCGCCACTACAGGATCTGTTATTGACCGTGTCATGGAAATCACTATGAAATGGCAAGTGATCCCTGAGATAAAATTTACCTCACAGTTTCTTGAGGAGGAGCTTTTTATCGATACAATCGTGGATCAGGGGAAACAGATGATGGAGAACGGTCCCTATGATCACTATGTTTTTAGCTATCATGGCCTACCTGAGAGGCAGATTAGAAAAGCTTCCTATGGTAAGTACTGCAAGTTAGGAAAGTGCTGCTCTACTCTAAATGAGCATAATAGATACTGCTATAGAGCTCAGTGCTTTGAAACTACAAGATTGGTAGCCGCTAAGCTTGGGATAGATGAGAAGGATTACACGGTGTGCTTCCAATCTCGGTTGGGAAAGGATCCATGGGTGCAGCCTTATACTGAAGACGTACTTAAAAGTCTAGCTAAAGAGGGGAAAACAAAGGTGTTAGCTTTTTCACCGGCATTTGTATCTGATTGTTTAGAAACGACTATTGAAGTAGGTGAGGAGTATCAAGAAGAATTTCTTGAAGCTGGTGGTGAAAAATGGGATCTTGTACCCAGTTTGAATGCTGAATCTAAATGGGTTGACTGCCTCGAAAAAATGGTGTTAGCGTCTTAGTTATCTTCCCCTATTTCATCTTCCTCATTCCATTCAAACTCAAAGTTTGAAACTTTCTTCTCTACTCTTTCCATATTCCAGTAGAGCACAACCCACAATGAACAGAAGATGACAATAATGCTAAGAATGAACAGCGTTCCTCCATCATTGTTGACGATGAAGCCGAGCTTTGTAAAGTGGAGAAAGTTAGCTGCACTAATAATACTTAAAGAAATAACAGCTCCAAAAATGTAGTAATTAGTGAGTAGTAAAAAGGTAGCAACTGTTTCAATACTTGCTATCAGATATCTTCCCCAGGGCTCCCAACCAATCTGTTCAAAAATCCAAATACTTTCCTCTGCACCACCAAACTTGAATGGCAATGTCTGAGCTAGAATAATTGCAACGATGAGCCTAGGTACTATGTGAAGTAAATCCTTGGCTTTAAAAGAATGAAATATTGGTTTTATTGTCATGCAGTTTGGGGTTGATAAAGCTTTGCAAGCTTCTCAACCGCATAGTCCACTTCCTCTAAGGTATTGTATTTGCTAAAAGAAAAGCGAATGGCTCCCCGATTTTGATCCCTATTTAGCTCGGCCAAGACATGTGACCCAATACTTGATCCACTGCTGCATGCACTTCCGCCAGAAGCGGACACCCCTTCAATGTCAAGGTTAAACAATAACATATCATTATCTTCATTGGGAGGGAGACACACATTCAATACGGTGTACAAGCTATTGCTAAGATTATCTGATATTCCGTTAAAGGCCACCCCATCAATCTCTTCTCTCAACCTTTCGATCATTCGACTTTTCAGACTCTCGATATGTTTTCTATGGCTTTGCATACCCTCATAGGCTATTTCCATTGCTTTCGCCAGGCCAACTATGCCATACACATTTTCTGTGCCGCCACGCATATTGCGTTCTTGTGCGCCACCATGGATAAAGGGATGAATCTTCGTTTCGTGGTTGATGTATAGGAATCCAATTCCTTT
>JABSPG010000118.1:0-4552 GCA_013214445.1 Ekhidna sp.
TGCGATTCGCTCGAAAAAGCCAAAGACGTCCTCCAAGAAACGGTATCGATTCACAGAGATAGCATTGGCCAACCAGATGAATTATATGCAAGATCGCTTGATGATCTAGCATTTGCCCAAAGTAAGCTGGGAGATATTGAATCTGCTGAGAAAAACTACAAGGAGCTACTTTCATTGCTAGGGACTGGTAAAAGCTCCTTTTACTTAAGTGTTATAGACAACTATAGCGCCTTCTTGATGTCGAATGAAAAATATGAAGAGGCCTCAGTGTACTATGACGATCTCAAAGAGTACATGAGTGCTAAGAAAGACTATCACATTTTTTTGAAGGATTTCTACAATGTATTCGTTCATGAAAAAAACTATGTAAAGGCACTGGAAGCCTCTAATGGAGTGATTTCTTGGTGCGGAAAGAATGCGTCTATTTGCGAAGCGGGTGAGCTTGATCTCAAAGAGTTTAAGCTAAACTCTGCTAGACTTGCAATGCTTCTTTTTCGTTTCGATGAGGCTGAAAAGTATTACCAGGAAGCCGAAGAAGAATTTAGAAATACGGGGACATACATATCAATTTTGCTAGAGCAGTCAGAACTCTATCGTTCGACAGGTGAGAAATACAAACAACTAAATGCGCTTAGTAAATCATTAATTTCCCATAGAGCTCAGAGCTTGACGGATAGTGCCACTTACACAAAAACGGTATTCGAACTAGGCAATCTTCACACAGAAATGGGCAGATTTGAGAGAGCAGATGAGGTATTCTCTGGCTACATTTCGGATCTGGAAGCCAAAACAGATAGTCCTGCAGAAAAGCTGGCGATAGCATATCAATCGCTAGGAAATCAAAAGTATTTACTTCAGAATTTTAAGGATGCCGATCAGTACCTTTCAAAAGCGAGAAGTCTTCTAATAGAAAATGACTTGCAGACAACTTCAGAGTATGCTTCTGTGCTAAATAGTTCCGGAGCTTTGTATGAAGCATTGGCGAATTATGAACGAGCTGAGTCTTTATACAGAGAAGCTCTTAAGATATCCTACGAAGAAGAATCAGGGATTAGGATTGCCTTAGCGACAAATCTTGCCAACATTTTGACAAGAACTGATTTTCGTAACGATTCTATTCTAACGCTTCTTGATCAAGCTATCATTTGGCAAGGGGAAAGTACAGGAAATGAGCATCCTGGATTTGCAAATCTATTGAGCAATAGGGCTGTCTATTATCAGAAGAATGAGGAGTATGATTTGGCATTAAAGGATTATGAGAGAGCGATTCAGGTTTTTGAGTACACAGTTCCTGATGATCACCCACAATATCTTTCCTCTCTCTCTAACCTTGGACTGCTTTATGATTTAATGGGCCGGAATGATGAAGCGCTGACCATCTATCAGGATTCCAAAGACAGGTATGCTAAGTTCTATTCAGAGTCGCATCCTGGATATATTAGAACGGTTAACAACCTAGCAAACTTTTATACGAAGACCGAACAGTATGAACTTGCAGAACCGTTACTGGTGTCTTTGTCAGAGTCGCAAGTACAAGAGATTAACGAATCCTTCTCTTACTTATCTGAGTCAGAGAAAAAAATCTTTGTCGAAGAAAAACAGAAGCTTTTAAATAATTTCAAAGGGTACGTGGTAGCACGATCTACAATTGAAGAGGGAAGTATTAAGCCAGAGGTAGTTGAGGATTGGTATAATTTGGAACTAAGTACCAAAGGGATGCTCTTAAATTCCACACAGAAAGTACGTGAGCAAATATTTAACAGTGGTGACGATGAGTTGATTAGACTTTTTTCTGAGTGGACCATTGCTAGAAAGCAGATAGCAGATCTACAGTCTTTGAAAAGCGATTTGAAAGAGAGAAGTCGTTCAAGACTTGACAGCCTCTTGGCGGCAACAAATGACCTAGAGAAAGAACTTTCCAGAAAATCCGCTGAGTTCGATGGTTCGTTTGGTGGGAATGCTCCAACTTTTGATCAGATCAAATCCAAACTAAACCCAGGTGAAGCCACAGTGGAAATCATTCGTACAGAAATCAATGGCGAAGGAATTTACACAGCTTTAATTGCGACGGCTGAGAAGCAGTTTCCTGAATTACTTGTATTAGGAAAAGGTGAAGACTTTGAAAAGAAAGGCTTCACAGTTTATAAGAACGCCATAAAGTTTAAGTTACCAGATCAAAAGTCATTCTTCCTTTATTGGCAGAAGATCAGTGACTTCTTAAGTGCAAATGCAATTGAGCGTATCTATTATGCTCCAGATGGTATTTACCATAAAATAAGTCTCAATACTCTTTACAATCCAGTCGCTAAAGATTTTTTGATTGATGAATTAACCATTATTCAATTGAGCTCCACCAAAGATCTGCTTGCATTAAACTTTTCCGAGGTTCAAACACAAATTGATGATGTTTTACTTGTGGGAAGACCATCCTACAAGATCGATGGGTCCACTGCTACAGCGGGCACAACAAGAAGTTTTGCTATGTTATCAAACGTTGCAGATTTACCAGGAACAGAAGAAGAGATCTTAGAAATCAAAAAACTGATAGAAAAGCAAGGAGTTCCTTGCGAAACCTTACTGCAGGAGCAAGCGAAAGAGGGTGCTGTAAAGTCAAGTTTAGACAAAAAGTTAGTACACATCGCCACTCATGGATTTTTCATGGAGGATAAAAAAGCAGAAAACATTGATCCCATGCTAAGCTCTGGCTTGCTACTAGCAGGTGTTAGTGATATTCAGACTAGTTCTGATGAGGATGATGGAGTGCTCACTGCCTACGAGATCATGAACTTAGGACTTACGAATTTAGAGATGGTGGTACTGTCAGCTTGTGAGACAGGACTAGGAGAAATTGCTTCTGGAGAAGGGATCTATGGGCTGCAAAGAGCATTTTTTGTTGGCGGAACAAAATCCGTTGTAATGTCTCTTTGGAAAGTGGATGATCAAGCAACAAAGGATTTGATGACAGCTTTCTACAAAAATTATTTTAAGTCTGGAAATAAGAGAGAGTCTTTTCTGGAAGCCCAAAGGAAGGTAAAGAAGAAATACAAAGACCCAATCTATTGGGGTGCCTTTGTGATGTTGGGTGGATAGTGATATCCGTATAGGAAATAGATCTTCAGCACTTGCAATCTTACAATTTTTGGATAGTTTTGCCTCGCGTTTGCTAAGCAAACTGCCTGAGTGGCGGAACTGGTAGACGCGCACGACTCAAACTCGTGTTCCGCAAGGAGTGCCGGTTCGATTCCGGCCTCAGGTACGAAAAACCTTCTTCATTTATGGGGAAGGTTTTTTCTTTTTCCGTAAAAAGAAGCTAGATCTACTTCTTTATTAACAGTGACAAAGCAAATTATTTTAGAAGATATTACTGCCCTCACTTTATGGGCATAAAAAAACCACCTACCATCGGGTAGGTGGTTTCAAATCAATTTTAACTACTCTTATTTTTCAATTTTGATATCGTATCCAATAAGTCCATCGCTACCGAAAGACTCAACAACGCCAGTAACTTTCAGGATTCCTCTCTTGCCGTACTGATCAAGCAAGTATACTTCATCGCCTACAGCAAGATTATTAATTTCTTGAGGGGAAGAAGTTGAAACACCACTGCTTTGTAGAGAAGCAACCGTGGCTCCATCATAGGTTCCTGCTGGTGCAGCTGCGAAGTAGCATTTGTTTACTTCTGTTTCATCGATTCCTAAGAAGGCATTCACCGAAACCAAACCATCTCCGCTTGGATTTGCGAAAAGTGCAGGGTAAGATTCTGTAGACGCCAAAGAAATACCTTCATCAGGCAAGTAGTAGAAACCAAAGTCCCAGAAAGCAGCAAATTCTTCACCATCACTTATTTTGTATGTCTGACAATCAACATTTGAAGTGAAAGTGTTTGATGATGCATCTCCAAGCGGGGCATCTAGCTGCACTCCAGTTGTCTCAGTAAGTGTTCTGTCAGGATTAACTCCGGTAACTTGAATAGTTAATGTCATTACTGGGGTCGCGTCTCTTTTAGAAGGATCTCTGTAATCGCCTCGCCCTGTAGTCGTCCAAAACTTGTACACGACAGTCCCTTCGCTTGGTAAACCGCTAGTAGCAATATCTAGATTCACGGCAAAGGCGTCTCCTTGAGGACCATCAAGTTCTAATGAACCGTCAGCTTTTTTATCTGCATTTAAAGGAAGCTCATACGCTTCTTCGCCTTGGTCTTGAACATTAACAGTAGAATATAATCTCCTCATCGTTGCGTCACTGGAACTGAATGAAATGAAAACATCCACTTTGTTATCATCTACGTCTGTTAAGAACACAGTCGCTGAAAGTGAATCGGATGCTGCGGTATTCAGTCTAGCGTCAAATTCAGATACTGGATCGTTCGGATCATCTCCACCGAAGACTTCTTCTTCATCATCGCTACAGCTAACGATTGTGAGCACCGAAAAAGCCATTAGTAGGAGCAGTAAGTTTTTCGTGATTTTTCTCATAATTTTTGATTTTTGCATTTAGATTCAAAATTAACGACTGTATGACACTAACAACAGTCGTTTCGTTCAATTGTAAC
>JABSPG010000118.1:4562-9993 GCA_013214445.1 Ekhidna sp.
GTTGACGTTCTTGGAAAATGCAATTGAATATATTTGCACCCAATTCAATTAACTGGAAAATCCAAAAGAGACATGAATTTCAATTTTACAGAAGAGCAATTAGCAGTGAGAGATGCAGCGAGAGATTTTGCACATAAAGAATTGCTTCCGGGGGTCATAGAGAGAGATGATAAACAGCATTTTCCAGCAGAACAGATCAGGCAGTTGGGAGAACTTGGTTTTATGGGAATGATGGTTGATCCAAAATACGGAGGCAGTGGTATGGATACCGTGTCCTATGTACTGGCTATGGAGGAGCTATCAAAGATTGATGCATCCACTTCTGTATGCGTTTCGGTCAACAACTCGTTGGTTTGTTGGGGCATTGAAAAATACGGTACCGAGGAGCAAAAGGAGAAATACTTGAAGCCGCTTGCTTCAGGGGAGAAAATTGGTGCGTTTTGCTTATCAGAACCAGAGGCTGGTTCAGACGCTACTTCTCAGCGAACTACAGCTGAAGACAAGGGTGATCATTATTTGATAAATGGAACAAAAAATTGGATTACGAATGGAAATTCTGCATCCATTTATATTGTGATTGCTCAAACTGATCCGGAAAAGAAGCACAAAGGGATAAATGCTATTATCGTAGAAAGAGATACGGATGGATTTGTAGTAGGAAAGAAGGAGGATAAACTGGGAATTAGGGGAAGTGACACTCACTCCCTGATGTTTCAGGATGTGAAGGTCCCTAAAGAAAATAGAATAGGTGATGATGGTTTCGGTTTTACGTTTGCAATGACTGTCTTAAATGGAGGTAGGATTGGTATTGCAGCTCAGGCATTGGGGATTGCCTCTGGAGCAATGGAATTTGCCTTGAAGTATTCTCAGGAACGTAAGGCTTTTGGAAAGGAGATATTCAATCATCAGGCGATACAGTTTAAACTAGCTGATATGGCAACCCAAGTCGAGGCAGCCAGGTTGCTTTGCTTAAAGGCAGCACAGAAAAAGGACGCTGGAGAAGATTTCTCACAAGAAAGTGCAATGGCGAAGTTATATGCCTCAGAAGTAGCGATGAAACAGACTGTTGAGGCTGTTCAGATACACGGTGGATATGGATACGTTAAGGAATTTCATGTGGAGCGATTGATGAGGGATGCCAAGATCACTCAGATTTATGAAGGAACCTCCGAAATTCAGCGGATCGTGATATCAAGAGGTTTATTGAAATAGTTCAATAAGCTAAATAAAGCTGGTTATAAGACAATTAGGTTTTGCGGACGAATATTATTAGATTCGTCCAATAAATTTACTCTTTATTGATAAATAAACCAGCTTTATTCATAAATGGAGGATTATAATAAAATCATCGAATCATTGGAGATTCGGTTTGTGAAGGCTAAAAATATTAATATTCTGAAGCCGGTAACGATCGATAACAACTACGAAGTTGAGAACTATCTCATTCTAGTTACGGGAGGTGAAATGAAGTTTGGGAAGGAACGAACCATCGCAGTTGAAGGTGATGTTGTGTTTATTCCTGGCGGAAGACCGATTTCTATCAGTTACGGTACAGGCACACCAACTATCCTTTCAAAGGATGATTTTCTAACAAACAAAGATCAATTTCTTAGGTCTTATGGGGAGCACTCGATAGGTGAAGAGCATTATAGCTATGTTGCTTTTGATGCAAAGGCCTTTGATTCCGTTAACTTTTTCTCTTCGCTGGATATACCTCCATTCAAGATTGAGGATAATTTAAAATTGTCCAGCTTAATTCAGCAAATTAATAATGAGATAAAGGCCAGCATGCCAGGTAGAGATCGGATCGTGAAGGTGCTTACAGAGAATATGACGATCGAGCTGATCCGTTATATTTTGAATAATAGCTTGTTTGTGGAGAAGCTGGCTACCAATAGTACTTATTTCAAGGATCCTCGTCTAATAGATATTTTCACTTTCATAAAGGAGCATCTTTCAGATGATTTATCTAATAAGGTTTTAGCAAATGTTGCCAATGTTTCGGAGGATTATGTAGGTCAGTATTTTAAGATGTTGACAGGTATCAATCCGCAAGACTATATTGAATATCAACGCATGGAGGCCGCCGTAAACCTGCTGAGGACAAGTAAGAAAAGTATTCGCGATATCGGGAAAGAGGTCGGATATAAAGACACTGCTTATTTCTGCCGACGCTTTAAGATGATGTTTGGAATCCCTGCGGGAAAAATGCGTAGAAGAGAATCCTTGATGAATGTTTAATTCTTTTTTGTTGCTTCCTCTTTTTCGTTGAAAAATTCGTCTATTGATTTTTCAATGTAAGGAAGCACTACAGCACTAAGCCGAGAGAGCAATCCACTCTCTTTCTTTTGTTTTTCCTCTTTGATCTCAGATTCTTCATCTTCGTCATCCCCGAATAGAAGCTTAAAGATTAGATATCCTCCAAGAGCTACAGCCCCCGAAATCATTGCAATTTTGGCCACTCTCAGTCCCTTACTTTTTAAATCTTCCGAATCAAGTTCGAGCTGCATTTTGACTCTCTCTTCTTGCTCTTTAAGCGTATTTACTTTGTCTTCAATCGTCTGCTTCTTGATCATGCTTAGCTTCTTCCAATCTTAAGATAAAATTCTCAATGCCACGTTGTAATCTTCTGGTCTTCACTAAGATGAAAACAATAACCATGACTAGCAAATAAAAGGACGAAACAACTAGGTAGCCCCAGAATATGCTATCCATCCAGTAGTTGATTAGTTGGGCTAAAGCAAAACTTAAGAATAACACAAAGAACAACGTAAAAAAGACAAGCAGCGAAAAGGCAATGATGCCTGACAACATCTTCGCGATACGTGAGATAATCTTGAGCTTGATTTGCTCTGTCTTTATCTCTATGAACTCTATGAGATTATCTATGACTTTTTTTGCGGTTGCCATGCCCTGATGTTTCCCACAAAGCTAATCCTCAGTAATCACTTCAATAGAATCTTTTGTTTTTTCAGTGGCTTTTGAGAAATAAATCAGTGTAAATGGGAGTAAAAAGAAGGCAGTGAAGATGTATGCAAAACCCACCAGTCTAATTTTGACTGTGATTTTCCCCATAGATTTTGCTAGAAATACGGGAAATCTAGAGATATATGGGAGTAAGAAGAAGACAATTACCCCAGTTAGATTAAATAGAAAATGTACAATGGCTAAACTGATAGCAGCCTCCGATTGGAAAACGGCGGCTAGTAAGGCTGTCAAAGTGGTGCCAATGTTAGCTCCCATTATGAATTGGAAGGCTTTTCTAATTTTTACTTTACCAGTTGCAACGAGTGGAACGATCAAGGAAGTGGTAAGAGAACTGGACTGTGAAACTGAAGTAATGATAAGGCCCCATGAAAACGCACGATACTTGTTTTTGAAGACCATATTTTCAAACCGGTCCTTGGTGCTACCAATGAGTATTTTGTATAGCCACTTGGAAATAGACTTGATACAAACAAATAGCAAAATAACTCCTATCAGTAATGAGATGATCGGACCGACATTCGAAACCATCCATGCGGTCGCAGAATCAAAAATGGATGTGATTCCCCAATTCACATTGACCGATTCTTCCGTTTTCTGAATATTAAATAAAGAAGTGATTATGGCACTGCTTTTTTCGAGCAAGCCATACCTGACTTCCAGGGGGAATAGCAGTATCACAGTTAGAATATTGAAAAAGTCGTGAGCAGTTCCCGCAGCGACAGCTCTTCGAAATTCTTTGTGCTTAGAGATGTAGCTCATGGAAATGATCGTACTTGTAATCGTGGTTCCCACATTGGCTCCCAAGATAATTGGAATTGCATGTTGCAGACTGATGACCCCTGACGCTACAGCTGCTACTGCGATAGAAGTAGTCGTGGAACTACTTTGGAGCAGAGCGGTAGATAATAATCCAATGAATAATCCAATGAATGGATTGGATGTCACCTTTGAAATATCATCTGTGATTCCTCCCGTCAAAGCACCAATGGAAAGACCCATCAGGTCTATTGAAAGCAGGAATAGTATGATAGAGAATACTATCACAACTAATTTTGATGCTAAAGACTGATAGCCTTGTTGGTTCATTGCTTGAGATAAAAACTTTTCTTCTATCATTTATTCTCCTGGATCATCCTTAAGCTCACGCTCTCTTTCTCCAGTCATCGCTTCCGACACATTGATGGCATGGTCACCTATCTTTTCACATAGGTGGAACAAGTCTTTGTACCAACCATCTCTTTGAGGATCATACTTATCCTTTTCTATATACTTTGTCAGATCTTTCCTTAAGCTATTTCGGAAATCATTTATTTCCGATTCTTTATTCAATGCCGTTTCAAGTGTCATAGGACCATCCGTATCTAGGTTGTTGACCATTATTGTGAGAGCATCGTCAATTAAGTTCAGCATCTGAATAAGATTCTGTACCTGTTTATTCTTGAATTTCTTATCACTATTCAGGATTCGCTCAACATCTCTTGACATCTGGAAGAACAGGTCACCAATCCTTTCAAGATCATTAATTGCACTCAGAAGATTGGTCACTCTAATAGTACTTTTATTACTCAATGTACCACTTGTAGAAACCTTCATGAGATATTCTGATATTTCGTGTTCCATTCGGTCAGTCATAACTTCATATTCACGAATCTTCTTCAGTAGTTTACCTTGCTTTTTAGGCTTTTCTTCTGTGATCAGATGTCTATATTGCTTAGACATTTTCTGGGTTATTTGACCCATTCTTACTGTTTCTTTCCGTGCCTCTTCAATCGAAAGCTCTGCGGTATTCATCATTCCAGTGCTGATGTACTCTAGTTGGAATTCGTCATCTCCTGTATTTTTTATTGTTCTGGTTACTACTCTCGCAATAAAATTGACGAACCAGATCAGTAATCCTGTGTTGAGAATATTGAAAGTGGAGTGGAAGATTGACAGTGCAATTGGAATGCTGGTGGCAGCCACAAACGGTGAAAGTGTACCGTTCGATGTGAGATAGAGATCTACCAAACTAAGAGCAGGTCTGATCAGTATCAAAATCCAAATCACACCGAAAATATTGAAGATTAGGTGCGATAGCGCCGCTCTCTTCGCATGAACATTTCCCACCATTGCAGCAAGGTTGGCTGTGATGGTAGTTCCAATGTTTTCACCTAACACCATTGCGGCTGCTAATTCAAAGGGAATCCATCCATTATTTGCCATTACTAGTGTCAGCGCCATAGCTGCTGATGATGATTGCACTACTACTGTCACCACAGTACCTATTCCTACAAAAAGAATTATTGAGAGGTAACCCAGGTCCGTGTAATTGCTGAGAAATTCAAGTATTTCGGGGTTGGTTTTCAGGTCAGGGACAGAATCTTTTAGTAAGGCCAGTCCCATGAATAGGAGAGCAAAGCCAACCAGTACTTCTCCCCAAAATTTGATTTTGTCCCTATTGAAA
>JABSPG010000119.1 GCA_013214445.1 Ekhidna sp.
AAAAAAACTAATAACAATTTTCCTGAAAAAAAAATATTCCGTGCTAATTTAATCGAAACTTTGAGATATGGTGAAAACCCTCATCAAAAAGGTACCTTTTACGGAGACCTATCGGAGTACTTTGATCAGCTTCATGGAAAGGAAATCTCTTACAACAATCTGGTAGATATAGAAGCTGCAGTTCAGTTGATAGCCGAGTTTGAGGAGACAGCATTTGGTATTTTAAAGCATAACAATGCGTGTGGTATAGCTACTGGAAGTAGCACAAAAGAGGCCTACCAGCGAGCGTTTGCGGCAGATACAGTATCGGCTTTTGGTGGAGTGCTTGTTTCTAACAAAGAGATTGATGGTGAGACGGCTGAAGAAATGAATAGTCTTTTCTTCGAAATCTTAATTGCTCCTTCGTTTACTGAGGAGGCATTGACCATTCTGAAACAGAAGAAAAATCGGATTCTTCTGGTGCAGAAAAAGACATGGCATCAGCAAACGCAGTACAAGAGCATGTTGAATGGCACAATCGTACAAGACTATGACTTGCAGTCTGAATCAATAGGGGACTTGGAGGTGAAAACTGAAAAGCAGCCCACCGATAAAGAAATTGAAGACCTGCTGTTTGCGGCTAAAGTATGTAAGCAATCAAAGTCAAACACCATTGTATTAGCGATGGGTGGTCAGTTATTGGCTAGCGGTGTTGGTCAGACTTCTCGCGTAGATGCCTTAAATCAAGCTATTGAGAAAGCGGGAACTTTTGGTTTTGACTTAAATGGAGCTGTGATGGCATCCGATGCTTTCTTCCCATTTCCTGACTGTGTGGAGATTGCTCACAAAGCGGGTATTTCTGCGGTGATTCAGCCCGGAGGTTCCATCAAAGATCAGCTATCGATTGACTACTGCAATGAAAACGGGTTGGCGATGGTGATGACTGGAGTGAGGCATTTTAAGCACTAAGCTAGAAGAGCGATAAATAGAACTAATTCTTGAGTAATCTAATCTGCTAGCTTAATGCTGGTCTGAGAATTTTATGACGCTTAGTAAGCCTCTTCGAAGCTTTTGCCATCATTTAGATCGTCAATAAACTGGTCAAGTTTTTCTGGAGTGTACCACTGGTTCACGACGTATTTTGCAGTTCGATAGTTCATCATTACTTCTTCTCTTGTGCCTGCTCCAAATGATGGGTAGTCTACCATTTTTTTGACGTCCGGCAGTTTTTGAAAATTATTGGAAAGGGCTTTGAGCGTATCAATGGAATAGTAGGAGCGATGATCGACTTGCATGGCAAGCCCTTCATCAAACCAGACAGGAATTTTAAACTTTCTAGTGATTGGTCCAACCCTAGCGAAAAGCTCAGTATGTGATAGTTCGTGACTGATAATATCAAGATCCACCCCGTCTTTGCTAATCAAAATGTAGGATCCGATATGCATCAAGGCAGCAGCTGGCGTAGGGAAAGGCGAACCGAACTTTCGATAATCTTCTTCTTTGTCGCAATAGATAAACTTTGGTTGAGTTGTTTTTTCTCCCCAAAACTTTCCTACTCTTTCTTCCGCCAGCTTTATCAATCCACTTAGTTCTGCTACAGTTTCGGCGGATACATGGTCTCTGTAATACAGATTCTCTTGCTTTTCAAAATCATAGAAGTCAATAAATAGACACCTTGTTGCCTGTGGCAAGGCAATGGCGTGACCGACAGAGCTAATTCCTAAGATGATGACCAGTGTGATAAGTGTTTTTTTCATGATAGTAATATTTGTATACATCGGATACGATACTCCCAGCTGAGTGTTGAAACGTTATGATTAAAGGCAAACTGGCCCTTTGAAACCTTTATTCAGCTCCAAAAAAGGAGAAAGCTTCCAGTGCCTCAACATTCTCAGTGCTAAAGAACGTGGCATTTTCCCAGTGAGATCCTGTGCCCCACAAAGTCTTGCATGGAGTGCTAACCCAGGCTGGTTCCCAATATATGATTCCATCTCCACCTCCTGCTAGTACCACCTCTTTAAGATCATTTAGGAACTGGAGTTGACCAGCCGGAGAGATTCCGTATTCAGTTAGTGAGGCATCTCGCCCTAAAATATTGTTTGCCTGATCTACGTCCTGCAAAGAGTGCGGATAGGCAGTCTCCACAATCATAATTTTCTTATTGAACTGATTTTTGATCGAACTCAGCTCAGCTCCAAGCTCGGATATGCTGACTTTTGACCATTGTGGGTAGTAAGAGAGTCCTATCCAATCATAGTTGGCTATTCCATTTTCTTCGGCTTCCTTAAACCACCATGAAACATTTTCGGGTTGGGCTATGTGAAGCATGGTCCCTATGCTTTGACTGTTTGATTGATTGAAATCCACAACAGCATTCAATCCACTATTCAACAGAAGTGTGTTTCTTTCCCAGTTTATCTTGTCTCCCTCCTGAACTTCCTCTGACTTCAAGACTTCACTGTTGATCTCATTCCCAACTTGGACGATTGTCGGAACAATCCCTTCAGCCAGTAAGTTTGATAGAACCATTTGGGTATATTGAAAAACGGAATCTGACAATACTTCGTCACTTTCCAAGTCTCTCCATGCATTGGGAATAATCTGCTTGCTAGGGTCTGCCCACGAATCTGAATAATGAAAATCCAATAGAACATCCATTCCTCGATTTGTCACTTCTTTTGCTGCATGCAAGACATCATCAAGTCCTGAATACCGGTTAAAGGTTGGGGTGTGCCACAACCTAAGTCGTACCATTTGACATCCTTTATTGGCGAAAAACTCATATGGTTCTACTACCTCTGATTCACTTTTAAATTGAGCTCCGCAATCCACCATTTCATTCAAGTAGGAAAGGTCTGCTCCAACAATTAATGAGGGGTCTGGAGTGATTTTTGGATCGACTTCTTCAGAGTTCCCACAGCCCAAAACAACCAAAATACAAATGATAGAACAGAAGAATCTCATCACTGGGTTAGTTTCAATATAAGTTCCACAAGCTCATCTTTCTTCATGCCCTCAAAGTGCTTCTTCTTTTCTGAATCGCTCATACCTTGCAACTTACTTGCAAAGTCTTGGCCCAGAATCTCAGAAGTACCACTTTCAGGTGCGCCAAAAATCTCTATTTCATCAATAGCTGTTATCAAGACCTCTTTTCCTTTTCGCTTTGCAGTTTCTATTGGCTTATAGTTGGAGTCTGAATCTCGTAGAGCCCAGGAGCTATAGTCTATTTTCAAATGGTCTATTTGTTTTGCCCTTGGGTCAGTTTCTCCAAAAATTCGATGCAGTACACTGATGGTGCTGGTCTTCCAAGCTTCTAAGTCGAAGCTCTCCAGCTCTAATTTTTCGATCTGCTTTTTTAGCAGTTTTATGTATTGAGTTTTCATCTAAACTCAATTTAGTGATTCAATTCCAATATCTTTTTGTCTGGAAAACTTAACTTGATGGATCAGTCTGGGCACATTCGATTTCTAAAGGAAAGAAAATCACAAGTCTTTATCATTTCAGTGTTGTATCTGATTGTGAGCATCTACCTGTACAACAAGTACGGGGTAAGGATTGTCACAGATTCTTCTAGATACCTTGATTATGCTTCACAACTCTCTATTGTTGGGCTTTATTTTGATCCCCTAAATTTCTGGTATGTCAGCTATGTGTTCTTTGTGTACTTCTCTCAGCTCATAGGTGAAAGTGGTTGGATTATAATTTTCAACCAATATGTTTTCGGCCTTGTTGCGGTATACGCGCTCTATGATGGAATCAATCGTTTGACCGGAAAGGCTAGAGTTGGATTTCTTGGAGCATTGATCTTTATACTATTCCCAGATAATTTGATGTGGCATTCGTATGTCCTTACCGAGTCTTTTTATTGCAGCATGTTGTGCATTGCATTCTATGTGATAGTTAGATTCCATCAGTCTGAAAAGAGTGTTGTGGACTATCTAATTACTAGTTTGATTTTGTTGATCACTTTTTTTTCTAAGCCGACCTCTCCGGCCTTGTTTATCGCAATGTTCACCCCATTTGCCTTGCGGTTTCTGATCGAAAGATCATATAGAATATGGAAGATAGCTGGATTATTTCTTGCTAGCTTGATCTTGCTTATACTGGCAAATGGGATTATCCAGTCGCATCAAGTTCTTCTGATTTACACCAAGGGGGATATCATTTTTGCTATGCACAAATTTCCGAATCATAAGGATTATGAGTTGATGACGATTGATGTTCCTCAAGATCTGTTTGTTCCTGAGAAGAATCTCCCCATAATGATCCAAATGGGTCAGTTTGTGACGAATAATTTCATCTACTTTTTGAAATTATTTACTGCCAAGATACTTATGTATGTCACCCATATTCGACCTTTCTGGTCTATTGAGCACAACTTAGCGATCCTAGTATTTACCTGGCTAACGTATTTTTTTAGTATTCGAGCCATTAGAATGCGGCTGATTTCTTTTGATTTTACGATCATCGCTTCAACATATTTTCTAATCCACAGCATACTTATAGGTATTACATGGGCCGATTGGGATGGAAGGTTTTTTGTGCCAATTGTCCCTTTGCTTGTTGTTTTAGGGTCAATCGGGATTTCTGGTAAAGCCCTTACACCAAAAGCTCAAGCATGATCATATCTTTCGCTTGCCTTCCGTTTTCGAAAATTGGCTCTTTGTAATGACTCAGGAAAAAATCAGTTTTAACATCAAACTTCTTAAACCCCAACTTTTGATAGAGGCGAAGCTGGTCTTCACTCGTATCGGCTGTCCCAATCAGAAGCCTGCTTATTGCATTTTCTTTACAATAATTGATGGCATGTTTGATAAGATGTGAACCAAATCCATGTCCTTGATAGCTTTCGTCAACCGCAACGTTCATTATTTCTGCTTCATTGTTTTGTGACGTCATTATTAGAGCTCCAAGTGTTTGATCATTTAGCTGGCCAAGAAAGACGTTTGAATCAATCAAATATTTTTTAATCAAATCGATTGAAGGATCAGCCAGGAGAAATAGGTGGAATGGTAGATCTTCATTGGTTCTTTCTATGATCGTCAGTTTCTCCATATGTTCTTAGCTTATTCGACCCCAGTTTACTGCGTTTTTGCTAAAGGAATCAATGTGTGCTTTTATCATCTGATGCTTTGGTAGTTCCAAATTAGGATCTTCCTTAAGCAGATCTTGGGCGGCTACACGAGCCACCTTCAAAATTTCTCCATCTTGCACTAGATCTGAGACCAGTAAATCAAGAACCCCGCTTTGGCGAGTGCCCATAAGATCTCCAGGGCCCCTTAGTTCCAAGTCTACTTCTGCAATTTTGAATCCATCCGTGGTGTCCACCATGGTGCGTAAGCGTTTACGCCCGTCAGTACTCAGCTTTACACCAGACATCAATACACAGTAAGATTGATCTGCCCCTCTACCGACCCTTCCTCGGAGTTGATGGAGCTGGGATAGCCCAAAACGTTCGGCATTTTCAATAACCATGATGGTTGCGTTTGGCACATTGACTCCCACTTCTATGACGGTTGTCGCAACCATAATCTGTGTTTCGCCTTTCAAGAATCGTTGCATCTCCCATTCCTTGTCCTCTGCTTTCATTCTCCCGTGCACGATGGATATTTGATAGTTCGGAAAACGGCGAGTGATTCCTTCATATCCATCCATCAGGTCTTTGTAATCAAGGGTAGCGGATTCCTCAATGAGCGGGTAGACGATATAGGCTTGCCTACCTTTTTCAATTTCGTTTTCTACGAAACCGAACATTTCCAGTCGTTTCGTTTCAAAAAAGTGTTTCGTTTGGATGGGCTTCCTTCCGGAGGGAAGCTCATCAATAACTGAAATATCCAGATCGCCATAAAGTGTCATGGCCAGTGTTCTCGGAATAGGCGTAGCGGTCATTACTAAAACGTGCGGATAGACGTCTTTGGTTTTGGTCCAAAGTTTTGCACGCTGCGCAACCCCAAACCGATGCTGTTCATCAATGATGGCAATCCCTAGTTTTTTGAACTGCACTTTATCTTCCAACAGTGCATGTGTGCCCACAAGGATGGTGATGACGCCTGACATTAATCCTTCGTGGATGAGTCTTCGTTCGGATTTTGGCGTAGATCCTGTGAGGCGTGCGATGTGAATGCCCAAAGGCTTAGCCTGTTCTTGCAGCCCTTTGAAATGCTGTTCGGCTAGAATTTCTGTAGGTGCCATAAATGCACACTGAAAACCTGAGCCGATGGCAATGAGCATGGAAAGGAAGGCGACCATCGTCTTGCCGCTTCCCACATCTCCTTGCACCAACCGATTCATTTGCTGTCCGGATCGGAAATCTGAATAAACTTCTTTGATGACCCTTTTCTGAGCGCCAGTCAATTCAAAGGGCATGTGGTTTTCATAGAATTGTGTGAGCAGCTCACTGTGATCAATCACCGCGCCGCGGAACTTCTCTGTTCTTGCAATTTTGAGTTTAATTAACCTTAGCTGAACGAAGAAAAGCTCTTCGAATTTCATCCGGTTTTGGGCAGAAGTGTAATGCTGCGCAGTTCTGGGGAAGTGCATGGAAACTACTGCTGTCTTCTTATTCACTAGCTTAAACTGGCTAATCAAATGGTCCGGTAATGTCTCTTGGATCTGATTGACTGCTTCTACCAGAAGCACTTTCATTGCTTTAGAAAAAAACCTACTATCCAAGCCCTTTTTCTTCATCTTTTCCGTGGTATGGTAGATAGGCTGGAGGTATCCTCCTTTGGTGTTCTTTTCAGTTTGCACCTCCACTTCGGGATGAGCCATGTTGAACTTCCCGTTGAACAAAGTAGCTTTTCCAAATGCTACGTATGAAACACCGATAGTTAGGTTTCTTTGTATCCACTGTATGCCTTTAAACCATACCATTTCAATGGTTCCAGAATCATCCGCAAAAACCCCGACAAGCCTTGCTTTTCTTCCTACTCCAATGGTCTTGAAGGACTTGAACACACCTATGATTTGAACATAAGGTAAGTCCGGTTGTAGTTCGTTGATTTTGTAAAACTTGCTGCGATCTTCGTGTCTAAAAGGGTAATGCTGCAGCAGATCGCCAAATGTGAAGATTTGCAATTCTTTGTTTACGGTTTCAGCTCTTTGAGGGCCTACACCTTTGAGGTATTCGATGGATCGATCAAAGAATTGATGCATGGAGCTAAGATAGCTCCTACAGGAAAAAGAGCTTACGATCAAGCAAGCAATTAGTCATGCTAAATAGGTGAAATCTAAACACCGATGAGCTTCTCCATGTTTTCTATTTCAACTTTTCGGGATCCTGTCTCGTGTCAAATACTCGAACTATGAGTATTGATTTCTTCTCTATTCTATAGATAATCTTATGGTGACCACTCACTAAGTAGCGATGCGATTTTTTTCGCTGAGATAAGCTGAGTTCTATTGCACCTGACTCTGGAAACTGCTCCAACTGCTCAACTCTTTCCAGTACCGTGCCGATCATTTGATTGGCTGCCTGCGATGATTTTTCTGCTAATAGGCCATGTGCCCGTTCTAAATCTTTCAGTGATCTAGCTGACCAGATCACCTTGTTATCAATCATTCAGCTTCTGATTAAAAAGTGCTTTCACTTCTTCGTGGCTATAAACTTTTCCTTGTCTGATGTCTTCTTCTCCTTCCTCTATCATTGCCTCATACGCCATCTGATTTAAAGGTTTACCTTCTGTTGTATATGCAACTGGCTGATTGGATAGCAACGTATAAACTGCTTCTAGCACTTTGTCATCACCGATCTGATCGATCAATTGGTGCAGTTCTATCTTAATGTTTGGCATTCCTATTCTCTTTTTTACAAAATAACGATTTCTTAGCATATTTTGATCTACCCTCCCTAACAGATGATATTGATCAATATCTCTTTGCAAAATGGTCGTTTTATTTTGCTGATAGGCTTCTGTACTGGAGATGTATCATTTTCCTGTACTTCTACCACCTTAGCTTGTCTCAACACCCTATTTGGCCCGCAATTATCGTCTATATCTTCTTCCCGGTAAATATCTTCTTCCCAGTAGCATACTGAACAAGTTTCCTTAATTTCAGTTATTGAATAATAACCACAACATGCACATCTTCTTTCAAAGAAATCAGCCATATTAATCCAAATATTTTGCCATTTGTGTTACCCAGTACTCAAATGTAGACGATTTGAGATATTACCCATTCCCTTGCTATTCTGGGTTTCTGACTAGGATTTGATCTTCGCCATATGAGTCAATAATCAGAGTGTCATTTTTTTTCTCTTTTATTATCAACTTCATAGTTTGCTCGGGAAGATATGAGTAGAGTATGTCCGTTTTCAATTCAATTTTAAACCAGCCTCTCATACTATATCCATAAAATATTGAATCTCCTTTTATCATGAATCGAGCGATAGGTTCGTTAGGCTCTATCCAAGAGCCCGCTAACTCATTCAAAGTGAGTACTGATTGCTGATAGCTTGTTGACTTAGAGGTTTCCTTTTCAATTGAATCTGCATCTTTCTTTGTAGAAGAACCATAAAAACTTTTGGTGTCTTCCTCAACCTGTTTCTGGTGTCCTACTTCTTTACTATCTGTGAAGGAACAAAAAAATATCAAGATTTTTAAGACAAAAACTATGTACCTCATATCATCTTTGTTTAATCTCCATATGAATTTCTGGATCCGCATCGTCGGGTCCTGCGATTTTTTCAATCCTAAAATCACTTCTTATGGATTTTACTAATTTCCCAATATTAATTATGTGAAAAAAACTAATCTTATAATATCAATGGTGTTCCGAATAGTAGGTTGAGATGCATGCTTCGAAACATTTTGAGGACCTTCATTAATAATCTTATGTGCCATGACTGTAATTATAGCTAGGCATTCCTAGAAGTAAGTATTTGCTGTTGTTAAATCCAATAAAATGAAGAATATCGGCTGGAAAGGTGTAGGTAGACGCTTCCATGCGAAGGGACTACTATTCGTTTTCTTTCCATTCCAGCGACGTAATCAAATGAAGGATATCCTTTTTGATATAATCTATCACTGGAGCAAGTGAATCATTTTTTGTGGCTGTTCGGAAATAAAGCGCACCTCTTAAAAAGTGGTCCGTGCTATCCTGGTCGGTGACATGAAATTGTGCTTGTGTAGGGACCTCTCCTTCCAGCTCGGTAAAAGAAGCAAACATTCCATTTGGCAGTTCTATGATGCTTTCCTCAATGGCATAAGCTTTGACATTATGCTGAGAAGTCAACTTGTAGGAATCGCTCAAAAACTCTCTCACGATCGAGTCTGTTACCGGTTTGTAGGTGATCTGAATCGCAGCTCCCATTTCCGGATACAGAATATTGATCCAATACCTCTCCGTTATCCAGCTAGAGTCTTTGAGGACCTTTGCGTGCTTTGAATACTCAAAAAAGTAGGGGAACGTGTCTGGCAGGGGCTGATATGATGCTTCGGGCAGATTAATTCTATTGTACCCTTTTGGCTTTGGTAAATAGTCACCACCGCAAGCAACGAAGAGAATAGATAGAAAAAGAATGATGAATCTCATAGTGTGCAAAGCTGATACTAATCCTCAAACCCTGCAACGTTATTCTTGTCGGAGTTGATATAGGCTCTCACCCGTTTTATCCGTCTCTGGTCAACAGCCACCACTGTGAAAAGGAAATGGGAAAACCGAATCTTTTCCCCAGCACTTGGGAGTTTGGAATGCAATTCCAACATTGTCTGCAAACTTCCTATCTGAATCACTGTAATCTTCATCACGGCCAGCAGCATCTCCAACATATACTGACTCTGACTTATCAATGGTTTTGAATTGGTTTAACTTACAACTGAAGTAGTCCCACATTCCAGTTTCAGGTTTTCTGTATGCATTTTCTTTTGTGGCAGCCAGCACAAACATTGGTACACCCAGTTTCTTAGTGATTTTCTCTATCTTTCTCATCCATTGCACTTTGTCTTGTGATCCTGTACTGATTCCCTTTTGGTT